>NZ_CALEMX010000515.1 GCF_937910335.1 uncultured Gimesia sp.
CAGTAGAATTCTGCCTTAAGCTTTCGAAGATGCCAGATGAGAAAGGCTTTAGCTACCGACTACCAACTGAGGCTGAATGGGAATATGCGTGCCGAGCGGGAACAACGACAAAGTTTAGTTTTGGTGATGATGATTCGAAGTTAGGTGATTACGCATGGTATTTTAAAAATTCAAGTTTAAAAACTCATCCTGCAGGTGAAAAGAAACCAAATGCATTTGGATTATATGACATGCATGGCAATGTGTTTGAATGGTGCCAGGACTGGTTTAATGTCTATCCAGGCGATGTTATCACGGATCCGATACAGACACGGGGCCGGATGAAATATCGTGTCATCCGTGGTGGCGGAATAACCAACATCGCCAGCTATTGCTTTTCGTCGGCGCGCCATAATTTAGCACCTGATTTGAGTATTAGTACTCTCGGCTTTCGTGTGGTCCGAATTTCCGACTAGCAAGCCGTCGGAGTTGGAATCGATTGATTTTTGCAGGAATTAGTTAGCATTCGCGTCTTCGTTATTCATAATGACTTATTAGATTGAATGCGATTTCAGGCTTTTCGCAGGCTGGAACAGTTGTAGGCTGAGCTTAGGCCTGTCTCGCTTTATGTCTTTTCAACTGGATTAAAACAGGAAATAGAATCCTCTCATGAAATATTCTGGCTTTAAATTATGCATGCTGCTCTGCCTGCTGAGTCCCTTACTGATGTGGAATTTCTTTGGACTTACTCCGAGTGTAGTCGCCGATCCGGGGCAAAGTAATGGCTCGACCTTGTTGATTCAGGCACCGTCACAAGCACCGTTGCAGGGGCGCTTATTCCGCTGGAAGTTTGATAAGCAGAAAACCTATCATTGGGAAACCACCTCCTATTCCAAGTTAGCTGTGCCCGGTGAGGGAAAGCTGCAGGGGGTTGAAGGGAGCCTGACGCTTGATTTCGACATTCAAGTGCTCAAGCAAAACGCAGCAGCGGGGACCAATGAGCTAAAGTTTAAGCTGACTCGGATCCGGAGTAGTCTTGATTCCCCTCGAAATCGTTATGACTACGATTCCAAAGAGGGAGTGAAAGAGACAGAGCTCAATTTTATGAAAAGACTGGCAGCCGGGACTCTCTCTGACTTGTTGTTGGGCATCGAACTGAAATGCCAGATAAACTCGCGGGGTAAGGTCAGTGATGTCAAAATGGATGAAAAACTAAGGAAAAGAATTCAGGGATTTTACAAATCAGAATCGCCGGGAGTACTACTGGAAGAACGAGGTTTGAACTCTCTGTTTTTTGGTGCATTGATCACCTTTCCCGAGTTGCCTTGTAAAATTGGTGACCATTGGAAGCAATCATATACGACATTAGAAAATGAATTCGGCAGTTTTGTTCTGAACTTCTCTCCCCATTATGTCGGGGCGGTAAAGGTGAAAGACAAGCAGCTTGAGAAGTTCGATCTCCCAGTTCAACTGAAACAGGGTAAGCCATCCTATATACCCATGAAACTGGGTAAACAGGAATCGAGTGGCTACTTCTATTTTGACCCCCAGGCTTCAATTCTGCGTGAGTGCCAATGGAAAGTGGATACAGAAATAGTAATCGATGAGACGGGCGGCAAGCTCCAGATGGTCATGTCGGGAAAATCACGTTTTGGATTTGCAGAAGAATTTAAGAATACGGATTGATCTAATATCCATGAACTGTACCGGAGCCAATTTTTCGTTCCCCCAATCATGGTTGACAGCCAGCAAAGAGTGTCCGCTAGGGCTTTGCGGTTGTTGCGCGGGTTGATAACATTCTACAGGTGGTCGAGGAAATAATTCGATGCAATAGACACGGGGGAAGCGCATGCTGTTATAATAGGCGGCATTCCGAGCCGGGAGTGGTTCCGGGCAATTCCAAATGGAGATTCGACTTAAACGCAACCTGGTCAATCGGGAGGCAGGATGGTTCTGAAACGACTTTTATTGATACTGTCTGCTTTATGTGTATGCGAATCCGCCTCAGTTGCACAATCTGCGACGGGATTTTCAGACTGGAAAATGAATACCGAGCGGATGCCCGATCTTGATGAAATAGAGCGAAATACGCCTGATTCACTGACATTTCGACTGGGGCATGTGATTTTTGCTTATGAGCCCAATGACTGGAAGCGAAGAGGCCGGGAGCAGAAACCAACGAAACTGGAGTCAATGGTTCGGGTCGGTAAAGCAGTTACGGTTTCGGAACCGGATGCTGCATTTCAGGAACTGGTCAATCAGCAGTTGCAACAGAAACAAGCCTTTCAGTTTAAAAAAGCGCGCCTGTCCCAGTGGGGAGAGTCAGGTTATCAGTGGGAGGTGGTCTGGAAGCGGTTTCCCGTTTTTGGAGGCCTCGTGGAAGAGCCTGAGCGGATCAAGATGCTGGTCACTGCTGAGGGAACTCTGATCCCGCATGATCGTTATCTGATCGACACCGTTCAGTTATTGCTCCCCAAACCTGAGTTCAATCCCCAGCAGAATCCCCGCTACCGGAAAACGGAGCACCCTCGAATCTGGCCCTGTTCCAAGCTAAAGCTGGCTACGGGGGATTTGACACCTGAGCGCAGGCTGAATGCGTCCGCGATTGAGGCCCGGGCGCGGATGGCGTTTGAAGATATGCTCAAGACGCTGCATGAAAAACATAAAGCCGAATCCTTTCAGTTCCGGTTCGTGAATGTGCAGACAGCACGACTGCCCTTGAGTCTGAGTACGGAAGGAAAGATCGAGTATGTTGATGTGTGGGCCGTCAATTTTCAGGAAGTACAAAATCAAAAATCGAAAGTGCCCCCGGAACTGTTCACAGTCTGGGTAAAGCAGGATGGAACGGTTGCTGAGTTACGACTGATCGATGAACGAGACAGGAATTGAGCCATGCGTAGTTTATTATTGATGGCGGTCATGCTGATGGTTCTGCTTTCGCCTGTGTGGGGCGATCCAGAGCAGGAACAAACGCTTGATCCGATGTTTGCTCATGGGAGTTGCTATTTAGGATCCGAACCGAATTTCTCTGATCTGGTTCCAGACGCCGATCCGGAAACATCGTTTGATATCGGGCATCTGATTTTCGCATATGCTACGCCTTATCTAGAGGAGGGGGATCGAACTCCTGTCTCACTTGACTCCGTAGTGCCTGTCGCGAAAGTGATGAAACTTGTGGCGCCCGACAAGGCGCTTAAAGCACTCGTCAATCAGCAATTATCTACCAACCATGATTTCGATTTCGAACAAACAGAGCTCGTTTCAATAGAACAGATCGGTTACCGCTGGCAAGTGGTCTGGTCGATTCATCCAAGCCTTGGCGGTTTTACAGGGGTACCTTCTCGTTATCGTGCGCTGGTTTCTGATCGCGGAAAAGTGATTCCCCCGGATCTCTATCTTTACGACGCCTACAATTTAGATCGTCAAGAGAGTCTGTGTTCGAATCTCAAGTTGACGGTCAAACCCAAAACGCAGGAGGTAAAGCTCACTCAGCAGCAGATCGAGAAACAAGGGCGTACCACGTTTCAGAAGTTTCTGAGTCAAATGAAAGTCGCACCGGGGAAGAAACCGCTACGGTTTGAGTTTATGGATTGTCGATCGATTGCATTACCGATGAGTGTCGGCGCGGATGGCGCACTGCAAACACTAAAAGTCTGGGGCGTCAATTTCAAACGAGTGGGAGCGCCGGATGAGGAGCAGAAAGACGAGTTATTTACGGTCTGGCTGTCTGAGTACGGTACCGTTTCCGATCTGAAGCTCTTTTCCCGGGGATGGTAGTTTCAGATTGCCTCCGTTTCCTTTTGAGGGCGAACCCGTGTGATGGTACGAGATCAGCGGGTGCTGGAAGTTGGCAGGGAGGCAATGAACTCGATTGGACGATTCCCATCGGAGCGGTATTCGTGAATTCATCGCGAATCGCAAAATTTGCTCAGTAAGGCAGTTACGATCCTGTCAGCACGCAGGGCGGCACGGATCGATCCGATAGTCGCAATGCGACACGCTAAGTACGCCCTACACGTTCAAGGGGCGTAAGATATGTCTTTTGCATACTCAGATTCGATGACGACAATGACTGTTCCGTTTTCCTCCGGCACTGGATGCCGGTATTTCAGTGAACTCTGTGGTCGAATTGTGTTGCAATTCTTACACGCTGGACGCAAGGGAGATTGCGGCGTTAAGATAATTGATTCTCTGAAAAATAGAGTTCAGTTCAGCCTGCATTGACATGAGAAAGAGCCGATGAAAAAATTCATACTGATTGTGATCTTGATCCTCTTCCAGATGAGTGCTGGCGCACAGACTCAGAGTGATTATCGAGTTCTGCCGAAGAATTTTCATGCGGATAAGAGTCAGCAGATGATGCGGGCTTATCTGCGTGGTCACGTGCATCATGCACTCGATCAACGACTGACGGAACTGGAAGCAGCTCTCGTTTCAAAGAAACCGTTCATCGCATATCAGGAGAAACGGCGCGCTGCCCTGCACCGGTCATTGGGTGAAATGCCGGAACGTTCACCACTCAATGCGCGAGTGACAGGCGTCATCACAGAAAACGGTTTC
>NZ_CALEMX010000516.1 GCF_937910335.1 uncultured Gimesia sp.
TTCACTTATTTTGATCGACGCGCCATGGGAGAGAGTTTCGCCTGCGTACATGACATTGATGTTTCACAATGCGTCGGGGCAGGTCATATGTTTCCCAATTACTATTCTCATCCCAGTATCGCTGAAACAATCGTCCCTGCGATCTATTTCAGCAATGATGAATAAGCACCAATTGCGAAACGACTTCTTATCAGTTTTTCACAAGCTGCCCGTGTTCACATCCCGTGATTCACATCTTCTTACTGCAATAAGTGTGGCTTTGCAGCGCCTCACATTTCCAAAATCGTTCAAGATCGACTGTACCTGCAAGAACAGTCAATGATGCCTCTCCAGCAACTGTTCACTGTGAAATACCGGTTCCATAGTCGAAACTCTGCCTTCTTTTGTGCATAATGGGTCTGACAAACCAATAATGATTCTGAATTCCATGCATCAGTCATGTAGCAGAAAACCTTATCGCACAGCCACAAAAGGACTTACGGCCATTGCGTCTCGGAGATACTATTTTTCGAAACTACAAAGATTCTGAAAATAAAATCGGTCTGTCGTGCATCGTTATTACTAAAACCGTGGTTTTGCAGTAAACGGGAGTAGATATTGACCACCGGCAACGATGGCAAGCTCGATCCCGAGATCGTCCATCAACTATTTGAAACCTATGTTAAGGAACTGCGCGCGTTTTTGACCGGGTTGTTACGTGATCACGACTACGTTGATGAAGTCATACAGCTGACTTTTTCGAAAGCACTCCAATCGGGAGGGCAATCAAATGAAGAAACTCGAAAAGGCTGGTTATTTCGAGTCGCTTATCACGAATCGATGGGTTTGATTCGGCGCAACAAGATTCATAAAAAATCATTAAATAATTTGTGTCAGACCACCAAGTCGTACTGGACAGAAACTCCGGGACAACAGCTTTTAGAAACAGAAAACATAGAACAGATCCGAATGGCTCTTCAAAAACTGCCGGAAAACCAACGGGCAGTTGTCATCGCGAGGATCTATGAGAGTAAAACATTTAACGAAATTGCATCAGAATTCGGACTCCCGCTGGGAACTGTACTGACTCGTATGCGACTTGCAATGAAAACGTTATCCAGACAGATAGACAATCCTTCTGAAAATCCTTGAATTCGGTATCTTATTTTTTAAGACATTGACCATGACTGATCTTTCCAACAATTCATCTAAATTCAATACAGACGATCTGGACTGGCTCGCATTTCAATATATCTCGAACGAACTTTCTGAACAGGAATCAGAAGCGTTTGAAGAATTACTTGCCCAAAAGCAAGTAGCGCGGGAAGCATTGGCTGGCGCTACAAAACTGGTAGCGGGACTCAAATCCATTGAATGCGTGCCAACAGTTCAAACGCCGGTATTAACAAGCAAACAATCGACTTTCAATGCGAGTTTGGAATCGCCATTTCGCTCTCAACATTGGGCCCTTGTCAGTTGTGCTGCCGTCATCTTGCTTGTCACTACTTTTCTCTTAACGAAACCAGGATCCCGTGAAACATCTCTCGCGTATACAGGGCCAACCGAACCGACTCAGGAAGACCTGGAACACGTGCTGGATCTCTGGTTTGAAGCTTCTGAAGAGAGCAACATTACGATCTCATTGAATTCCAATTCGGATTCGATGGATCTGATAGATCAACAAAATGTATTGGCCGATAATCAGACATTAGAAATTCCTGACTGGCTTTATACGGCAGTCTCTCTTCCAGAAGAAAGTGTGAATTAGACTGATGTTATCAATTTTCATAAGCCCTTTTGATCTTTCGCGTCTGGCATCTGGTTTGGTGTTCTGCCTGACGGTTATGCTCTTATCTGTCGCGTTTGCTGAGAACCCCGCGCAGACGAAAACAGTTCCCGTTTCTAAGGTAAAACCGCAAACTAAAAAATCGAAAACACAGAAGACGTCTGTTTCGGAACTTAAAGACCGCAAAATATTAAACACGATTGATGCAAAGCGGGAAAAGCTGGCTCTTGCGTTTGCCAAATTGCATCATCCGGAACTGGCTGAGCTGATTCAACGACTCAAGAAACATAAGCCACGTGAATATAAGCGGGCGATTCGCGTTCTGGATACAACTCTGGCCAAACTGGATCGTTTTAAAAATCGCGATAGTGAACGCTACCGCCTTACCCTGGAACGTTGGGAAGTTGATTCCCGTATTCGTTTACTGGCTGCACGCGTTTCCGTTATGGGAAGTTCAGAAGATAAATCAGAGTTAAAATCTCTGATCAAACAACGGGTTGCTTTGCATCTGGAGCAATTACGCCACGATCATAAAATGGCTGAAAATCGAATAAAAAAACTCGAAAAATCAATTTCTGAAATTGAAAAGAACCAGGAGTCGATGGTAGATGCTGAACTAAAGAAAGTTCAACGCAGCATTAAAAAAACTGGTCAACCAAATAAAAACAAAAGTAAGAAGTAACCGGATTACCCTTTGACTGACATTATGTCGTCCTTATTGCAAGGTGTGTTATGAAATCATTCAGAATGAAAAGTTGCTGTTTCACATTTCTAGGAGGAATCCTAACACTGATTACGGCTTCAACCGTAGCAGAGGCAGCGAAAAAGACCGAAATCATCAAACCGGTCAGCCAGCGATTTTCTGATCCGGGGAACAAGGAAACTCCTCAATTCCAACAGCATGTGGTTCCCTTACTTGGCAAGTTAGGCTGTAATGGTCGTGCTTGCCATGGTTCTTTTCAGGGAAAAGGTGACTTCCGACTCTCGCTGTTCGGTTATGATTTCAGTCTGGATCATAAACAAATTACCGCTGAAGATGTAGGACGCATTGATCTAAAAGAACCGGCAAAAAGTCTGGTGATACAAAAACCTCTTGAAGAAATTGACCACGATGGTGGCAAGCGTTTTGAAGCCAACAGCTGGCAACACCGACTTTTGTCACGTTGGATCGAAGGGGGAGCCCAAGGCGTCCCCAAAGATGCTCCCAAATTTGTACGTTTAAATGTGACTCCTGAATCAATCCAGTTCAAAAAAGAAGGGGAGACCGTCAAGCTACGAGCTGTGGTTGAGTGGTCTGACGGTTCAAAAGAAGATGTTACACCCATTTGTCGATTTCAAACGAATGACGAACAGATCGCGACGATTTCAAAATCAGGGATCGCCACCGGTGGCAAACCAGGTGATACACATGTAGTCGTCTTTTATGATTCTGGTGTGATTCCTATTCCCGTATTTCGCCCCGTGTCTGACCGTTATGGTGATAAATATCCTGAAATTGCGACAGCGACAAAAATTGATAAACACGTCATTAACAAATTATCCAAGCTGGGAATGATTCCGGCTGAAACATGTGATGATGCAGAATTCCTGCGTCGCATCAGCCTGGATATTTCCGGTACACTTCCTGCTCCCCATGAAGTAGAAGCTTTTCTCAAAGACTCTTCACCTGACAAGCGATCCAAAAAGATCGATGAAATGCTGGAAAGCCCTGCTTACGCTGCCTGGTGGACCACGAAACTCTGTGATTTTACCCAAAATAATTATGATGATCTTGTCAACGTTGCTCCTGTCCGTGATCGTCCCAGCCAGGAATGGTATGACTGGATCAAAAAACGTGTCACAGATAATGTAGGCTATGATGATATCGCGGAGGGGATTTTATTGGCTACGAGCCGGGAATCTGATGAGGATTTTGGGCAGTTCGTCAAATCAATGAGCGATATTTACCAAGATAAACCTGGTCATGAATTCGCCGATCGCGAACATATGCCTTATTAC
>NZ_CALEMX010000517.1 GCF_937910335.1 uncultured Gimesia sp.
ATCAGGATGAAAGTATAAATGTATTAATCTACCGTGTTGCCAACCGTGCCTCCTATGCTTTGAGTCAAAAACTTGATCGCAGTAATAAAAGAGTCATGCAGAGACGCAAGGCCAGTAGTAAAAACCGGATTGCGGAAACAGACTTCTACGAGCAGGCGGAGGAGGTAGAATATGCTCCCAACCCTTGAGGGGAAAAGTAGGAAATAGAGAAGAGTCGTTCCATTTTCACAGCTTTAGTGCTAGAACAGTTTTAGCACTAAAGCTGTCTGTGAGGGATAACACAGCAGACTGTTTCGAAATGAAAGGGCCGTTTCAGAGGTTGGTCTGACAGTTCAACCAGTTATTTCTCAATTTGAATCGGAAACACATGACTCAGTCACTCATTCACGACATTCTTATCATTTTAAGTGCAGGTTTAATTGCGAATTTGATATGTCGTTGGTTGCAGTCATCCATCTTGATCGGCTATTTGATCGTCGGAGCAATCATCGGACAAGGCGTTCTGGGTTGGGTGCTAAATGAACAGAACCAGTTGGAACACTTTGCCGAAGTGGGCGTATTTTTATTACTCTTTTCGATTGGTCTGGAGTTTTTGCTCGATGATTTGAAACGACTCGGATTCAATCTGATCATCGGAGGTGCGGTGCAAATGACCTTGGTTGCGCTGCCAGTTGTTGCGGTGTTACTTTGGTTGGGGATAAGTTGGCAGTCGGCTGTATTAATCGCCGCAGCAGTCACTTTCAGTTCGACTGTGCTCGTATTCAAGGCACTGTCTGAATGGGGACAATCGGAACAACCGCATGGTCGCCGAGCCGTCGGCATTCTTTTGTTTCAGGATGCGGCGCTCATTCCGCTGTTACTACTGGTCCCATTGTTGACTGGAACGGATCAGACAGAGAGTTTCACCGCCTATGCAATGTTGGCGGTGACGTCGGTATTGTTTGTCGTGGTAGTAGTGGGGCTGAGATATCTTCTGTCAAATTGGGTGATTCCGATACTCGCCGGGTATCGGAACTCCGAACTTGTTATTCTATTCACGATTGTTTCACTTGGTGGTGTCACACTCGCGGCTTACTCGGTCGGACTGCCTCCGGCCGTGGGGGCGTTTGCAGCAGGATTAATCTTCAACGGTAACCGCTGGACAAAACAGATTGACGCCCTGGTGTTACCATTTCGAGAGACATTCGCTGCTATTTTCTTCATCGGCTTGGGGCTGATTTTCGATCCCCGACTGTTCTTGAACAAGCCTTTTGAGATGTCGCTTATGTTGGTCGGCGTGATCGTCATTAAAACGTTTGCGGCAACCATCGCGCTACGGCTGACCGGATTACCATTTCGCCGAGCCTTCGGAATGGGGATCGGGTTAGCTCATGTCGGCGAGTTCGCGTTTGTCCTGGTGTTACTTGGATTGGAATCTGGCGTATTATCCGATGTCGATTATCAGAGTGTCGTCGCAATCGCCGTCGGCTCCCTGATCCTGACACCACCATTGATGAAACTCGGGTTACGGCTGGTGCATTCTGAAGACGTGGAGCAAGAGACAGAACGAATTTATGAATCAGTACAAAATGAGAGCACTCGTGCGACCGTGATCGGGGCGGGGCCTATCGGACGTCAGCTCGCGTCACAACTCGAAATCAAAGGAAAAGACGTGTGCTTGATTGACTTGAGCCCCATCAATCTGCATCCTTTCGCTCAGGAAGGATTTCGAACTGTGGTGGGCGACGCGACGGAAAACAGAACGTTAGAGCTTGCTGAAGTTGACAAATCGGTGATGACAGCGGTCTGTGTCCCCGATGATGAATCAGCAGTGCAGATCGTACGAACAATCCGTAAACTGAATCGAACCGGAACTCTAATTGTACGATGTCGCTATCAGATCAATGTTGGAAAACTGAAAAGAGTTGGTGCCGACCGAGTCGTCAGCGAAGAAGCGGAAGCATCCATAGCACTCCTGCGCATTTTAATCACTTTCGATCATCCAGCGGATTGAGATCAGGAAGAAAAAAATGGTCTTTTAAATATCGTATACTAAAATATTGCCACCCGCGGGCATTCTGGTAACACACAACTGTCCCGATCTCTTAATAAAATTGCGTCTGTCCGGGCAGAGATATATTGCATCAAACAAAATCAGCCGCACGGCGTTAGCCGCGGTTTCCCTCCATTCCAAAAATACTCCCGTTACGCAAAACAAATCCGACCAGATGACCTCGCCCCACGCACATGAACATTCCGCACTAAATTCATAATTGCATCTGAAGACGATAGACCATCTCAGGGTCTGTCTGTCAGGTCAACAAGTTTGGCCAACCTCCGAACGGCAGTGGTCATGAAGAGTGATCCTGGTTGTGAGCGACGGCTCATATGATGCCGGTTGATAATAGACAGAAATTCTGATAAATTTAATCAGAATCAAATTTTGACTATCAATAGTTCGACAAAGCAACATCCCAACCTTTCAGTCGGTGTCGTGATGACAATTGTCAAGTTCTCTCTGCTGGCCGCTCTCTCCATGCTGATCATCATGCTCGGTATGCCCAATATCGAGCAAAGCCGTCAAGAAGCACGCAACACCCAAGCCTTCTTTCAGGCTCAACAAATCAAAACCGGAGAATTACCTTCAGATACTGTTGATCCGTGGGGTCATAAATTCGATATTCAACACACGTCGTCCAACGTGACTGTCGTAACTTCCCTTGGCTCAAACAAGTCCTCGCCAGCTGGTGGTTACGATTCGGACGACATTTCCACTTCAATGTCAAATCCGCCCCACATGAGGACGATGACTCGCAAGCAAATTCAGATTTTCGCCACGCTCGCTTTGTCCATCAGTCCATGGCTTGTATCATTTGCACTTCGCATTCGTGGTCGTATTGCCCATCCACAGGGACGTGAAGCACTATATCAAACGCGGCCCGAATAGCCGAACAAGTAAGAAAAAGAAACCAGTTCTCTTAAGACTATCGCACAATTGCATTGCCACCCGCGGACATTCTGGTATCACACAACAGACAACATTTCCTAATAAAATTGCGTCTGTCCGGGCAGAGATATATTGCATCAAACAAAATCAGCCGCACGGCGTTAGCCGCGGTTTTCCTCCATCCAAAAATACTCCCCTCACGCAAAACAAATCCCACTAGATGTCCTCGCCCCACGCACATGAACCTCCCGCACTAAAATCCATAATTGCATCTGAAGAAGATAGACCATCTCGGGGTCAACAAGTTTGGGCAACCTCCGAACGGCAGAGGTCATGAAGAGTGATCCTGGTTGTGAGCACCAGCTCATATGATTCCGGTTGATAATGTACAGAAATCCTGATAGCTTTAGACAGAATCAAATTCTGCCTATCAATAGTTAAGTACCTATGAACTGCACCGACATCGAAGAACGAGATAATTGCGAAATCGTGTACGTGCATGGTGCCGTCGTAAGTGTTCTCGCCAGATTCTTGGACATCGCTGTGCCGTGGATCTGGATTCTTGGCCATCGCCCGAATCAATACATGCAGTGGTGGCAAACCTCGATTGCCCTCAACACAAATGATACCAGCTATTACGGGATGGTACGTGACGTGGGTTATGATCTCCAGCTACCAACTGATGAATTTGTTTCACGCGTTTCAGCCTTCGATAAACACGGAATCGAGTTAATTCAAAGCCATCAGCAAATGCCAGACACATTATCTTTGGACTCAATTCCGGATTCGCAACAGAATCAAGTCTTGATACAAAACGGTGCCACGCTGAGAATTTACCTGCCGCATGCAATCGAAACAGCGCAGGTTCAAAGCTTTACTAAGGGTTACCTTGCCACGATAATCGACACATAGCAATTACGTGAACCGGAGCGGTGGATCCGGCGGAATCTGAAATCAAATGCGTAACGTCGCCGCCCGGTTACGCTGGTCATGATCCAAGTAGTTTTTAATGAAAAATAAATCCTTGAAACAACCAATAATAGGCACTTCGGCCTGGTCGACAAAAGAGCCAAATATTCTTAGCGAAGAGAGTCTTCTAATCATCAAAACGACACTTGAAAAAGAGGGCTCTCTAATTATTGAGCATTGGCATTACCATGGTAGTCGTGCACCAGACCTCTTAATCTTTGATGACTATGAAGATTTCCTTGAATATATATACGACAATGCAATTGCAGGTGATATTATCGACACGTGGGCTATGCATAAACTTTGTAAAAACGACAATAAATTAGTCTCAGGCAAATGCCCAAATGAAGATGATCTTACGCCTGAATCAGGTTCTTATTAACAGCTTGAATAAAAAACCGTTGCACACGGAGCCGCAGGCCGCGCGGCAATTAAAATCATCATCGTTCGCCGCGGCCAGGTGAACGCGGTCGTTATATTGCTTGGGCTGACATGATCCAGCTGCTTCAATCCAAACGAAAAATCACCAAGTTTGAACGTGTGCTATGGATAAGCGTGGGGCTAATTTCGTTTCTACCATTGTCGGCCGTCCTCATGGAAAATCCATCTGAATTGTTCACGGACCTTCGCATGGCATATTTCATTTTCTTCGCAGGAATCGCAACTTCTGGCTTGCTGTTCAATAGGGGGGCCATAGTCACTTGCTCAATACTTGGGATCGTTGTCCTGATGATATTTACTGATCCAATTTCAAGCTCGCACGAAGAGGCGGCATTCAAGGATTTCGTTGTTCCATTGATTGGTGCCACTTCAGGTGCGATCATTGGATTAATGATTGATTGGAACTTAACCCATCCTACAACAATCGAGCCCAATCCAGACGACATTCAGGATGATGAATCTAATCAGATCACAACATAACAATCTGATCCACCGAAGTCCGGCTTGCGCGCCCATTTTGAACGGAAGATCAACCGTCCGAATTTGGTGATCACTAAATTGAGGCTTGTCCGGTCGCCAAAGCTCATCGTTTTTCGCGCCACATATGCGAGGCTTTCCTTGGGATCAATGTCGATTCTGACGCTGAAATGCCGGATAGCAATCCGTTGCACACGGAGCCGTTAACAACACCTCTTAATAAAATTGCGTCTGTCCGGGCAGGGCAACGGGCGCAACTTTCAACTCGCCGAACGTGTATTCCGCTGGTGTCAAATCCTCTTTGGAATTCGCGGCTTGTTTCCACGTAATGCTTTTTCCTGTGAAAGAAGCCATGCGTCCCATAATGGCCATCAGCGAACTGTTCGCGGCGTACTCACCATTGCAAATGGGTGAGTCGGTTCGAATACTTTTGAACAAGGCCGCGTGTTCTTGTACATACGGCAGATCCTGCACCCCATTTTTATCACGACCTCGGGCCCTGCTGTAACGCCAGGTTTTCGCGCCGCTGAGCGTATTCCGATTCAGATTGGCGGTTCCCTTTTCTCCGAACACAAATTGAGACGTATTGATATCAGTTCCATCCTGCTGGCGACAAAACGCAAAAGCACGTTGCCCGCCTTTGTATTCATAGCAGATGGCATGATGATCAAAGATGTGGCCGTAAAGCGGATCGGTTCGCGATTGTCTGCCACCTAACCCAAAACATTTGATCGGATATTCATTCTGCATGGCCCACGACATCAGGTCGAGTCCATGCACATGCTGCTCCACAAGTTGCCCTCCCGAGAGCCAGGTGAAGTAATACCAGTTGCGCAGCTGCCACTCCATCTCACTCCATTCGGGCTTGCGGGGGTGAGACCAGAGCCCATTAATGTTGTAGTTCGTTTGGAGCGTCACGATCCGTCCAAGTTGACCTTCATGGATGCGGTTCATCGTTTCCTGCATCGCACTGCTGTAACGCAGCATGAGGCCGGACATGATCGAAATCCGTTTCTGTCGGGCAAGTTTGCACGTCTCCAGCACAGAACGAACACCAGGCGCGTCCACCGCCACCGGCTTTTCCGCAAAAACATGTTTACCAGCTTCGATGGACTTCTTGAGATGAGCCGGGCGAAAGTGCGGGGGAGTTGCCAGCAGAACCACATCGACATTGGTGCTTAACAACTTTTCAAAGGCATCGAAACCCACGAATTCCTGACTCGGATCAACGGCATACTGTTTGCCGATCGATTTCTTAATCCGCTCCGCGCTCGATTTCAGTTTGTCCTCAAACATATCTGCCATCGCCACGAGTCGGGTATTCGGATCTGCCTGCATCGCATTCACGGCGGCACCCGAGCCGCGGGATCCGCAGCCAATCAGGCCAACTCGTAAGATATCAGTATTGTTTCCACCATCCGCCCAGACAGCAGGAGCTGCAGCAAGTCCTGCCGCGGTCACCGTACTCGCATCGCGGAGAAATGTTCTGCGCGAAACAGGATTGTCTCCCCGCGTGGAATGATCCTCTGCTTGTTCGCTCATTTCAAAAGTCTCCAGAAATCATGATTGTAATATGCAGCTGCGATGATCGAAGTATTAACGTTATACCAAAATTCATGTATGAATTTCGCACGAGGTGAAGAAAAATAAGCCGGTTCGACAATCCTATGTCGGTCCTATTTTCTTCATATATCGATCGCAATCCAGTTTCCAGTCTTCCGTCCAGATCTGACTCGAAAATGGATATGTTCACATTATAAGGGTCACAACTGACAGAAGTACTGTACGAATTGTGTGAACACAAGATTCCAAATTGAGGGAAAACCCTTGAGATTCACAGACTATCCTGAGTGAACAGGATCATTCTAAACGATGATTAGATTGACATGACACCTCACGAAGTCTTGTCAGCAGGTGTTTTATTAACTCGCATTTATCAAACTGGCATTGGTCATCGACTGAAAAAAAAGAGAAGAGAATGATTTTAAGGCATGATAACGTTTTCACTGCAGTGACAAATGCCGGAGAAACTGTCCACATCAACAGCTTCAAAAGAATGCGCCATGAGTACAACGAGAAAGTCGGATTCTTTGAAGTAGAGGACAAATTGAGACTTCTAATGGACGAAAACGGGAGACCAGTTTATTGTCTTGAAAAAGGGAATTATCAGATCATTGATGGCGAAAAGCTGATCGACGCCGTCTCTTCTGATCCGAATGCAATTTGACTTGCAAAAGAGCAAACTCACTGATTCGTAATAAAATCGATGATGTCGGTTTTTAACCAACGCACGCTGATAATAGAAAAGCTGACTGATCAAGTCGGGGTGGCAATGCCCCGGCTTTTTTTATTTCCAGCACGTCTCAACGCTCCATTGCTAACGGGGTGGAATGGCAAAGACACCCGAATCTTTGACTTGAAGACGCCAGTATACATATTGAAAGAGTTACCGTATGCTTTGAATTTCTCGGTTGCAGGTGGCGTAGCAGCATACACAACCACCGCACGGAAGCCAAAAAAATCTATTGAGTCAGCAGGTCTTAGTGGTTGATTCCCAGTGGTAAATATTAGATAACTGTATAAGTAGGGAATCGTACTCTCTTTAAGTTAAGACTTATTCGAACAATTCAAATAGTTTGCTGATTCATAAAGGAAGTCCATCTAAGATGCGAAACAAACTCTCTTTGATTCTGATGCTGGTTCCCATGTGCCTTCATTCGGCGGTTGTCTCTGCCGACGATGATGCCACGTTAAATCGACTTTCAACTGCCGAGCAGCGCAGTGGCTGGAAGCTGCTCTTTGATGGTAAAACAACCAACGCATGGCGGAATTTCAAAAAAGACAGCGTCAGTGAAGGCTGGACAATTAAAGACGGGATTCTCTCCCGATCTGGAAAAGGGGCCGGCGATATCATTACGAAAGATCAGTACGGGTTCTTTGAAATCTCTTTAGAGTATCGCATCTCCAAAGAGGGAAACAGCGGCTTGATGTTTCATGTTACAGAAGAAGAAAAAACTCCCTGGCGCACCGGACCGGAAATCCAAATACAGGATAACGTCGATGGCCACGACCCGCAAAAAGCAGGCTGGCTCTATCAACTTTATAAACCGATATTTCCCATTTGGGTTGAGCCAGGAATCGATCCAGGCTCGAAT
>NZ_CALEMX010000518.1 GCF_937910335.1 uncultured Gimesia sp.
GTTACCGACGCAATCAAAGTGTTGTACCACAACAGGCATTGGCGCTTGCCAATAGTAAGGTCTCATTACAGATGGCCCGCAAAATCACAGAAGGAATTCGCACAAAACATCCTCAACTGAACGATCAGGAATTTATTCAGCGAGCTTATGAAAAAATACTGTGTGTGAAGCCCACTCCACAGGAATCCGCGCTCTGCCTGCAAGCCTTAGCCAAAACACAGACTGTATTGAAAACGAAGAAAAACCAGCAGCCGATCTGGCGATCGCGTGAGAACCTGGTTCATGCTTTACTCAACCATAACGATTTCATCACGATTCGATGAAGGTGCGTCATGCATAGACAAAATCCATTTGAAAACGCCGCAGAAAATCTTCCACGCCGTAATTTTCTCACGAGCCTCAGCTCGGGGCTTGCCGGAATTTCACTGGCTTCTCTGCTACAGGATGAGCAAAAGTCACAGGCTGCAACAGGACATCGCCCTCCGGACGGAAAAACACATTTTCCACCCAAAGCAAAAAGTGTGATCTGGATGTTCATGCGCGGTGGCGTCAGTCATATGGAAAGCTTCGACCCCAAGCCGATGTTGACCAAATATGCGGGGAAATCCATCAACGAAACTCCCTGGAAAAGTGTGCAAGAGTCTGAAAAACTGAAACGAGTTCGTGTGGTCGTCGTCAACGATGCCAACGGACAACAGCGAAACAAGGTTTATCCGCTTCAGGTTGGTTACAAAAAATATGGTGAGAGTGGTATCGAAGTCAGTGACTGGTTTCCTCATATTGGTGGTTGCGTCGATGATATTTCGATTGTTCGTTCCATGTGGACCACAGATGACAATCATGGGGCGCAAGTGCAATTCCATTCCGGACGTCATATGCTGGATGGGCGCGTGCCTACCATCGGTGCCTGGATTAACTACGGCCTGGGGACATTGAACGAAAATCTTCCGCAATTCATCAACATGGGGCCACGCTATTTTGATGTAAGAGACGGACACTATCTGGGCCCTGCCTATGATTCCGTTCCCCTCAAGGTCGATCCGAAAAATCCGCTTCCCTACGCAAAGCCGGAACTGGATCTTTCAAACGAAGAACAAAAAATCGAGTTTTCACTCATCAACCAGCTCAATCAACTCAGTTCAAAAAAATACCCCAATGACAGCACGCTTCAAGCGCGAATTAAATCTTACGAACTGGCATTTCGCATGCAATCGGCTGTGCCTGAAGTGATTCGGTTCGATCAGGAAACAAAAGAGACTCAGAATCTTTATGGTCTGAATAATCCCGCGACGAAACCATTTGGAATGCAATTACTGGCCGCGCGCCGATTTGTAGAGAAGGGCGTGCGTTTCATTCAAATTATGCACGGCGCTGGTGCAGCGGGCGCCTGGGATTCGCATTCCAATTTGAAGACCAGTCACTCGAAACTGGCGATGCAGGTGGATCAACCAGCGGCTGGACTCTTGAAAGATTTGAAACGACGGGGACTGCTCGAAGATACCATTGTCGTGTTTGCTACCGAATTCGGTCGAACTCCCGGGTCACAGGGCAGCAATGGCCGCGACCACCATCCGTATGGTTTTTCAATCTGGATGGCTGGTGGAGGTATTAAAGGAGGTCTGGCACACGGGACGACGGATGAACTTGGTTTCCATGCTGAAGAACATCCTCATTATGTGACCGACGTCCATGCGACTCTCATGAAACAATTAGGGATCCACGCACAACGACTGGAAGTTCCCGGGCATAAACGACTGGAAATGGATTTTGGCCACTCTATCGACGAAATCATCGCATAACCTCTATAATGGGACATTGGCCGCAGCCATGACGCGAAAAGGGCGGTTTGGTTGGGTCAAGATAT
>NZ_CALEMX010000519.1 GCF_937910335.1 uncultured Gimesia sp.
TCGCTATACGGTAAATTTTCATTCGCATTCTTATGTTCAGATCCATCATAAACAACACTTGGCGAACTCGTGTATACAAGTCGGCTGACCCCCTGCGATTGACAGGCTTCGAGAATGTTCAACGTGCCCTGTGTATTGATGCTGTAAAAATAATCCCAGGACCCCCAGATGCCAGAAACCGCTGCCGTATGATAGACAATATCGATACCATCGCAGGCGCGCTGGACAGCAGAGGCATCACGGAGATCGCCCTGCACGGTTTCCACGTTCAATTCTTTAAGACGCGGGTACTCTCCTCGACAGAAAACGCGAACCGACTCTCCCGCTTCCACTAGCTGTTCCACAATATAAAGACCAAGAAAGCCGCCTCCCCCGGTCACAAGTACTTTCATCGGATTTGCTTCTCTGCCCAGGGTGCCAGTTTTTCACGAAATATTTTTACATTGTGCCGTACATCAACGGGTAATGAGCGATGAAACAAAATCGTTACAATCGACTCGGTTAAAGAATTCGCCTGACCCAATTCCAAAAGTTCCTGCGTGAATCGCTCGCGAGCTGTTTGGCTTTCGGGAAAGTCTCCCTGCTCTGGTTCAACAATGATCACCGGTTTCTGAGTTGGTGCAACACCTACTCCAACCAGCGCACTACGATAAACGCGCGGATGCTGATTGAAAATCGCCTCGCAACAAATTGTGAACATCGGCCCTGCTGATGTCTCCACGATATGAGCTTTTCGTCCACAGAACCAGAGTTTCCCGGTGGCATCACGATATCCGACGTCACCCATCCGATGCCAGAATCGTTCTCCATCCGGTATTTTCGCCAGTGCTGTTGCCTCAGGTCGCAGAAAATATTCGCGCGTCGCCATCGGCCCTTGCACGATGATTTCCCCGATTTCACCCGCCGGTAACTCTCCAACCTGTTCAAACGCAGTGATCGGTTCATTGTGAATCTCAATAATTTTAAACTGCACTCCCGGAAAGGGTGTACCCACACACGTGCCGGCTCCGCCTTGAGTTTGTACCGCCGTTTCTTCAATCACTTCGCGTCCACTGATCGAAGCCACCGGCAGGGACTCGGTCGCTCCATAGGGAGTATGGATATCAGTTTCCGGATTCACAAAAGTCTTTTGCATACGTTCAATCACATGCACGGGTACCGGAGCACCCGCTGAAAGAATTCGTTTCAAAGAAGGCAGTTTAATCTGATGCTGTTCGCAATAGCGCCCAATCTGATTCCACATCGCCGGGGAACCAAATGCCTGTGTAACCCCCTGATCATTGATTTGTCTAATAATTTTGGCAGGCTCAACGCGCGCCGGTCTGGTCGGATTCATATCGGGAACAACTGTGGTGACCCCCATCGCCGAATTAAACAACGCAAACAGGGGAAAGCCAGGCAAATCGACTTCTCCCGGTTGAATCTGATAATAATCGCGCAAAAGATCAACTTGTGACCAGAACATTCCGTGTTCGTAAGCAACCCCCTTGGGAGGCCCCGTGCTGCCACTGGTAAAGATGATAGCAGCAGGATCGGTTTCGGTGCGTTGGATCATTTCCAACGGTTCCCAGTCGCCACCCCGCAACCAGTCATAATCAATACCGGACGTCAGCACCGGTTTTCCCACAGTCACATTCAAACGGGCTTTGGGAAAAGTTCGCTGTTTAAATTTGCGTATAACTTGTGCTAAGGGAATCGCCACAAAGCCTTCCGGCTCGACTTCTGACAAACAGCGAATGATATTTCTTCCACCCATCCCTGGATCAATCAAAATAATCACAGCGCCCGCTTTGAATAACGCAAAGGTCAACGCGATAAATTCCAAGCCGGGACGCACCATCAATGCCATTCTCGTTCCAGGCTGCACTCCCAGCTGAATCAGACCGCGGGCCAGTCGATCACTCTCCTGATCAAGTTGCTGAAACGTCAAACTACTGTAGGTATATCGTTTCTGTTTGTCTTTTCCTGCTGGAAAGACAACCGCTTTTTGAAAGGGATAGTCAAGAGCCGACTGACGAAGTCGATCGGCAATATTGCGTTGAATAGACATGGTCTTAAGGAACGCCCGGTGTTAACAAAGGCGGCGAGCTTCACTGACGAACCAGAATTTCCCCCTTACCGAATGCCAGAAAATCTCCGCAGTATCGTCGATAGTCACTTTCGAAACAATCATCGGAGACGGGAAAACCAGAAGCCATTAATTCTCTTAAAAAAAAGGAAAGCCACGTCGGTCGGTATAGACACGAATATTGAAACGTCGGCAGTAGCTCCAACTCGTTTGATTCACCAAACAGACCAATGGTTCCGCGCCGCATGCCGGCCCCCAGCTGCTTGCCGATTTTCCCAAATGAAAATATGGAACCCGCGATCATATCGAAACCGATCGCATCACCTGAAGTACCACCGATGGCAATCGTGCCCCTGCGCATACGATGCCCGGCTTCATTGCCTGCATTCCCGTGGATCAGAATGGTACCTCCATTCATGCCCCGCTTACTTCCCGGATAGGCTGACCCCACTAGATCACCGGCGTTGCCTTTGACGCAGATCGTGCCTCCCTTCATCTCGGTCGCAATCCAGTCTGAGACATCACCCTCCACCAGAATCTCGCCACCCGACATCTCTGCACCAAGATGCATTCCAGCGTTGCCTTCCACTCGAACCCGTCCCGTCGTCAACCCCGCGCCGATATACTTCACACGGGAACAATCACCCGACCAGACAACGAGATCTTCATCACTGGAAGTCTGCTGCACATCAAAAAAATCGGTAATTGCTAATCGACGGTTGCCATGCAACACAGGAAGCGAACGTATTATGTCGGTCGATTGCTGACTCACCGATTCATGATTCACTAAATTCACTTCTAGAGGAATCGTGAGTGTCTGCTTAAGAGTCAGCGTAAGAGCCATTCAGGAAGCATTCTTTATCAGCCAGTGACGGAAGTTTTTCCCATATTGATCAGACCCTCAATGAATCCGCGTGCAGCCAGATAGTCATTGGGAAGCATGTTGCGAATCTGACCTCGGAGGAGATTCTTCATCGAGTTTGCTTCATCACTGATTTGCCGGGAAAGGCTGGAAGTCACACCAGTCGAATTTTTTAAGGAATAGAGCTCTTGTAACTTATCACGAGACGCCTGAAACTCGTTTCCCATCAGTGACTCAGGCCAGGAAATTTCTCCCGTTGCCGGATTGAGCTGACTGGAATTCAATCTTTCACTATCCTGTGAGGCAGACGCATTAAAATAAGGGCTTAAACCGGATTCACGCATTTTACGATTTTTCTCAGCCTGTCTTTCCATAGCGGCTTGCCTTGCAGCATCTTTGGCTTTGATAATTTCCTGTTGTTCGGCGATGGATGCTCTTTGTGCTTTTTGACGGGCAACATAAGTCTCAGCCATCTTCTTCTGGTTATCAAGCTGTTTACTTTGCGCCTCTTGATAATTGATCATCGCTTTTGAACGATCCACCTGGGCTTGTCCCTGCGCTTTAATGGCCGCCGCGCCGCCGTCATTGTAACCACCGTAGTACCCGCCGCCGTAATAACCACCGCCACCCCAGCGGTTGCCATAATAGACTGAAGGACTTAGTCCTCCTCCATAATTATAAATGGTTCTTCTAGGGAAAAAGGGGCCTGCAGCCTCCAGCATGGGTCCGGCTGATATCAGAACCATCAAACATAATCCAGATAAGGTCAATTTGCGCATGGCTGTATTCATCACTCACCCCTGAACATAAACTAACAACGAGAAACCCACTACAATATGAACTTTTCAATTCATTCTTGAGGGCTTGTCTTTTTTCCTGACGAAACTGAGAAGAATTACTTGATTTTTGAACTCAAATCATGATATCTATAATAATACAGTTTAATGTTCTTCATCCAACTTCGCCAGTCTTTAATTCAAAAGGTAATACGATTTCTTTACCTTTCGGAAAAATTGGCATTCGAAATGTGATTAGCAGGATCAATGCTCATGCGTCAGTTACTTACAGCAGGACTTTTTTTGGGAATTTGCTTACTCTGTACCGATTTTGCAGCTGCGCAAGCTCCTGACATTAATTCACTGATTCTTGAGTTAGATAGTAAGGATGAAGGGAAAAAGGAATTAGCGGCTCACGAACTGGGAGAGATCGGTCCCCTTGCGAAATCAGCGGTTCCGGCCTTGATCAAAGCGATTAAGTCGGACTCTGTTGGATTACGTAGTGAAGCGATCATAGCTCTGGGTGAAATCGGTCCAGATGCTGCCGCTGCCGTTCCCGAACTCGCAAAAATCCTGCGAAGCCATTCCATCATTCTCAAATTTAATGCCTTAAAAGCCTTGAGACAGATTGGTCCCGCTTCTCTGCCGGCGGAAAAACAAATTGCCACATTACTGGAAAGTAATAACTCCTACATCAAAGTTGCCGCTGCCTGGACGCTCTGGTCCGTTAACCCGGATAATGCTGAAAACCAAAGCAAGGCAATCAAAGTTTTAATCAGCAGTCTCGATCTGCCGATTAACGAAGTGCGCTCCGACGCTGCCGTCGCGCTTGCGGAAATTGGTGCCCCCGCGGTCAAACCTCTACTGGCAAAATTAAAAACCAAATACAAAGGCAATCATACCGTCGAATGCCAGCAAATCTGCGATGTCTTTGCTCAGATGGGTGTGCAGGGTGAAGCAGCTATTCCCACTTTATTGAAAGCATTGAAAGTAGAAGAAACCAGCTTAGTCTGGCGGTCAGCCCATGCATTGGGCGCTATCGGTGCTAAACCTGAAGAAGTCGTTCCCGCTTTGATTCCATTGCTTACGAATTCCTCTGCCGAAGTGCGTGCGCATGCTGCCATCGCCTTGGGTAATTATGGTGCAAAAGCAAAATCGGCAGTGCCTGGGTTATCGAAGTTACTCTCTGACTCTGATCTGAATGTCAAGTTGGATGCCGCTTCGGCTCTGGGATCAATTGGGCCCGATGCCTCTTCGGCTGTCCCCCAACTTTCGAAAGCCATGCAGGAGGGACCAACCGCATTAACGCTTACTTCTGCCTCTACCCTGGCTGCCATTGGAGAAGCCTCCGTCCCAGCGTTAAATAAATTATTATCCAAAGATTCTTCCCTGAAACTACTGGCAATTCATGTCTTGGGTGAGATCGGAGCTGGGTCATCAGCAGCCATACCCGAATTGATGAAGCTCACAAAATCAACTGATACCGATATTCGTGAGAACGCGATTGTCAGCCTGGGAGAAATTGGTCCTGCCGCAATCAAAGCAGAGTCTGATCTCATTGATATTATGAAAAATGGAAAAGGCAAAACCAGAAATACCGCCGTCTATGCCCTCTCAAAAATTGGTAGCAAAAAAGCGTTACCACTCATTAAAAAATATGCTGCTTCTTCCTCTGAAGATGAAAGATTCCACCTGGTTTGCTCCTGGGCGCTGCTTCGAGAAAATCCTCATGATCCCGAGACTGTCAAAGCCGCATTACCAGGACTGATCAAAATCCTTGCAGATGAAAACCCCCTTATCCGCCGCGAAGCAGCCAATGCGATCTCCATGACGGGGTCTCTGGCAAAATCAGCAACACCCGGTCTCAGCAAAGCCCTCAAGCAGGAAAAAGATCAACAGGTCGTCATGGAACTGATTACCGCTTTGGCAGAAATAGGGCCCGCCGCAGCTTCTGCTATTCCTCAGATCACCCCCTATCTGGATTCCGCTGATCCAGTATTAAGAGTGGTTGCCACATACGCATTGGCCCGATTTGGAAAAGCAGCCAAATCGACCGTTCCCGCTTTGGAAAAAGAACTCGCCAAACGTCATGAAGATGAAAATGCTGTGACTCTCTGGGCTTTATCAAAAATTGATCCGAGTCCCAAAAGAGCAAAAGCCGCTGCTCCCGCGATGACGACTCTCCTCACAGAACACCCTAATCCGGATGCACGCCTGGAAGCTGCCATCAGCTTGGGAGAGTTTGGAATCAAAACACCAGAGATTACACAGGCCTTAAAAACCGCTGCGAAGGACAAAGACCCCAACGTCAAAAAAGCAGCCGAAGCGGCCCTCAAAAAACTGGGCAGCTAAAGATCTGTTGAGAGACAATGTTGATTTTTCTCAACCAAAACCGAATGCATGTTGATTAAAAACAACATCAGGAATCCAGCAAGCTGATCTAGCTTGCTGGATTCGTTGATATATTCAGGGCTCACCTCTGTTCTAACAGGAATATCCCCAACGATTTATCATCACAGTCCGTTTCAATGCCGGATACCAGTTAGATATTGAGGCAGCTTCGATTGTCTCAAAGAAATGTGGCATGATTGTTGCAAATCTTAATAAGGAACCTCTCTTTACCGAAGATTTAAAACGCATCTCGCCTTTTCCATTACTGGAGTCGCCATGATCACAGTTGCCGAAGTCAACGATATTGATCGCCTTGACAATTTTCGTCTGGCATGGCGTTCCCTGCTCGGAAAAACCAAAGGAGTCACCTTCGCACATTCTCCGGAATGGCTGGAACATTATTGGGAGCATTTCGGCGAAGGACTCAAATTACGAGTGCTCTTCATTACTCTGGGAAACAAAATCATCGGTATCGTGCCACTGGTGGTGAAGCCTGTTCAGACAAAAATGGGAACCATGCGCGTATTGACCAATCCCCTGGATGGCTGGGGAGCATTTTATGGCCAGATCGGACCCAACCCGGCTGCAACAATGGTCACAGCCATGCGACATATCAAAACTTCCAAACGCGATTGGGATCTGATTGACTTTCGCTATATTGATCAGGAAGGCCATGACCGCAAACGCACATCCAATGCTTTTAAATCTGTCGGCTTTCAGGGATCTCGGGCCGTCTGGCGCCATCTTCCCATGATCAATACGCTGGAGACAAACTGGAACTCTTATTTAGAGAGTCGAACAGAACAAACAAAACAGCGTATAGAAACTGCTGAACAGATCTTAGCGGAAGCAGGACATGTCTCCTTTTATCGATCAAGATTAGAAGATCCTTCGGCTCCCGGCTGGAGTCCACGCTGGGATCTCTGGTCCGAATTCGAACAGATGGATTTCACTCTCGGAAATCAGACAACTCTCGCCGGTGGCCACTATTCTCAAAGTAGAAAGCTGGCCTTCCTGAAAGAAATTCATGCGCCCGCCGTTCGACAGGGAATGGCACGCATCGACGCATTATTTATTAACCATTCACTGGCGGTCTGCGCTTATGGGTTGCAGCATGCGGAAGGAACCGACTATCTGGCGCTAGGTCATCGAGATCAGGTTCCCCAGGAAATTGTGACTGCGTTGATCGCCCGCATGATCCAACAATCAATTAATGACGGAGAACAGGCTTTAAATCTGGCCTCAATAAGCCCGCAATTAGCCAACGAATGGAAGAACCAGAACAAAAATAGTTATCGATGCTCCCATTTCCCCATCACTGTTCCACGCTCGCAGGTCTTACGCGTGAATCGCTGGATGCAAGAACCCATTCTGGATAACAACACGTCAAAAATAGCAGAGACGGGCAAACCGGACCTAAGTACGACACTGAAAAACGATCACCATTCCAACATCGAATTATTAGCAGAGGCACCGCAAGAATGGACTGAAGAGAAACACACTCGCACTGATGGAAGCCACAGCGAAGATCGTCCAAATTTTCGAATCGTCGGTTAGACGGATTCAATCATCGTTGCGTGCAAATTTAATGACCATCAGAGTCCGATCATCCCCATCATGTCCGCCTTCCAGATGCTCCTGCAATTTGGACCAGATTCCTTCCAGAACGACTTCAGCCGTATCTTCAGTATGACTCTCCAGGACTTTCATGATCCCATCCGAGCGAAACATTTTTCGCTCACTGCTCATCGCTTCACTGATTCCATCGCTGAAACCAACAATCATGTCATTCGTACATAACGGCATGACAGAGTAATCATAATCGTTCGCTTCAGTGACCCCCAGTAACATACCGTGAGACATTAAATTATTGATCTTCCCCTTATGTACCCAGAATGGTGCGGGATGCCCTGCGTTTGTGTAGGTAAAAGTCCGATTCCTGGTATCAATCACACCGTAAATCATGCTCATAAACTGATGAGGTAGTGAAGTATGATATAAGGATGTATTAATCCGACTAATCACAAATCGTGTATCTTTTGCCTGTTCGATAGGTCCTTCGGTCAAGGTATGTAAGGCGCCCCGGACCGATGCCATCACCACAGCAGCAGGAATACTGTCTCCGGAGGCATCCCCTAACGCAAAACAGGTCACATGCGGTGAAAGCTTGATAAATTCGCATAAATCACCACCTACTTCATGATGGCTGATTGTCTGGACGGCTGCCTGAAATTCGCGATCCTGAGTGGAATCTCGGACTAACTCTGCCGGAAAGGATTCTGAGATAACCTTGAGTTCTTTTTTCAGACGAATCTGATTCTGGCTCTCTTTTAATAAAACCGTTCTCTCCAAAATCGTACTGATCTGGGCACCGATCGATTTTAATACGTGGATATCACGATCTTTGACTTGTCGGGCACGACGGTCAAATGCCCAAAGCGTTCCAAACGGGCCCGTATCGGACTGCACAGAAACACAGATTCCCGTCAAACATCCTTCTGGTAACCATTCAGACTGCTCGGTAGCATCCTGTCGGCTGATCACCACTCCCTCGTCAGTAAACGCTTCCATATCAGGGGGAGATTCAGATAACTTTCTGCGATGAAATGGGATTTCAAAGTGAGTCAGCGAGGACTGAACTCGAAGTGATAATTGATTCGAATCGGAACTCAGCAAAAAGAAGCCGGCAGTCCGCAGACCGGTAAGTTGTAATGCCGCTTCTAATAACTTTTGCAGGGCGTCCTGCAGGCCATCCTGCTTTGCAGAAGACAGACCTACATCCATCAGTGTTGTCACTTCTTTGTTCTTGACTTCCAACGACGCGTTCATCGTTTCAATGCGGGAAATCAAACTTCCAACCAGTTCCGCAAATTTCCTCGCGGTGACAAATAAATAATCATTGGTCGATTCTTCAGGTAGCGTCAGATAAAGATAACCCAGACACTGATTCCCGTCTTCAATCGACTCATACCAGCAGTATTTATCACTCTCGGACAGCTCCTCTTCCAACAATTTTCGCTCTTCCGGTTTGGAAGGAGTGAATAGCAAGGGCCATCCGGTGATTTCCGTAAACTGATCACAAACGCTGTGAATCCATTCGAGAGGTTGGGTGAGTGTCTGTTCCATTTCACCTGATCCAGAAGACGCCAAGAGAGAAAATGATTAGTTAAAAGCGGATTGCTCTATTTTCTTCTATCGACAATCAGGAACTGACAGAACACCTGGTAGCCAGATTATGACGGTTGGAACGGTTATCCCTGGAGAAATCTTTGACAATCACGGATTCCAGCAGCTTCGGGTCAACTTGGAAACGGAATTGATTGAATCGCTCCTATCGAAATCGATCAATCACGGCACTTCCACAAGCATCGCTCCAGACATTGACTGAAGTACGACACATATCCAATACCCGGTCGACAGCAATAATGACGCCTTGTGCTTCGAGTGGCAGACCAACTGCCTGCAAAACAATGGCCATCATCACCAGGCCGGCATGAGGAATTCCTGCAGCACCGATGCTCGCCAGCAATGCGGTAATCGCAACCAGAACTTGTTGCTCTAAAGGCATGACACCCCCGGAATAAGCCTGTGCAATAAACAATACAGCCACCGCTTCATACAAAGCGGTTCCGTCCATATTAATCGTCGCACCTAAAGGAAGTACAAACGAACTGACCTCATTCGAAACCTCTGCCTTCTCTTCCACACAGGTAATCGTTAAGGGTAGCGTTCCGTTTGAGGAGGCCGTTGAAAAGGCAGTCATCAATGCCGGGCTCATAGCACGCGCAAATTCAATGGGCGAACGCCGCGCCACAAATTTCAAAATACAAGGCAAGACAATCACCGCATGCACCAGTAGAGCCAGAAACACTGTAATCATATACCAGCCGAGAATCTTGAAGATCTCAATGCCTTGCGAAGAAACCGCATAAAACATAAATGCAAACACACCAATCGGAGCCAGACTGATGATAAACATCGTCATCCGCATCATGACTTCGAAACCGGCCTGAAAGAAATCAGTCAGTAGTTTAGCATGTTTGCCACCAACAAGAATAATAAATATTCCCACAAGCATGCTGAAAGAAATAATCGAAAGAAATTCTCCTTGCCCTAACGAATGGACAATATTCGTGGGAATCAGGCGATCTGCCATATCAAGAAAGACGGAACCGACAGAATCTTGTCCGGTAGAGAGACTGCCAGTACCTCCCGGCAGGTCCGCGCCAATTCCGGGGCGTATCAGGTTTACAAAAAAGATACCGGTTGAGATGGCAAGCAGACTGGTCGTAAGATAATACAGAAGCGTTCGGGAAAACATCTTTCCAAAGCGAGCTGCATCTCCCAGACCTGCAATGCCCGTCACTAAGGAGGTTACTATCAAAGGAATCGTCACCATCTTCAGCAGCCGCAAAAACAGGTCGCCTAACCATTTGGAAATCGCCATCGCATTATAGGAAATTCCTATGCCATGTACCTGATATTCGGTTTCCCACCGGGGATAGGTTTTCACCAACTCCTCGCCGGTCGGCGCAGAATACGATGTAAGAATAGTCTTGCGATTCACTTTTCGGCTATAACTTAGCTCATACTTTTTTGCAGAGTCAATAAAGTGGATCAACCGCTCAGTCACTTCGACCTTCACCGGTTTTTTTGGTTCCCCCTTGGACAGTGTCTTTTCGAATTCTGGAAAGCGCGCGAGTAATTCTTTACGATCTTTGAACTGGT
>NZ_CALEMX010000520.1 GCF_937910335.1 uncultured Gimesia sp.
ATTTCCGGGCTTAATGGCGATACCGCTAGATTTCATTTCCGGACACCCTGCTAGCATCGCAACCGGGGCCACGATCGGATTGAGAGTTTTGTTAAACTCTTCCTCGGTTTTGGCGCTTTCCAGCGAAGCTAGAACTTTATTCACTTCTTTGATGCCAGCCAGCGTTTGTTCCTTCTGAGCGGTCACTTTTTCAGGCGTCAGTTCAGCCAGTTTTTTGCGCGCGTCTTCCATTTTGGATTTCCAGTTATCTGACAGATTTTTGGGAATCCATTTGTCTTCGACCTTCACCATCTTTTCTTCTGTGGGTTCCGCTCCAGGCACTTCCATTTTAATGATCGCTGTATCGCCTTCGGTCGAAACAAGGGTTATTTTTGTCTGCTTTGTTTTTTCAGAGAAACTGAGTTCTCCTTCTTTCTTGGGGAGCAGGTCAGATATGCTGATAACCTGTTTTGCCATCTGATTACCACTTGTAGTGAGGAATTTTCCGCCATCAAAACTTTTGAGCTTATCCAGAGTGGAAAGATCGCTCTGGGCTAATGTATTGATCAAAGCAACTACCGGGTCCCAGAATTCGGCTACTTTTTCCGGAGGGACGGGAAGCCCCATCAATGTTTGATTTTTAAGAATGTATGCCTTTTTGTCTTTCAAAAGTTTGGTGACCCTTTGCAAGGTTTGAAACGTGCCATTGTACATTTCAGGATCCATTTTGCCGGCAAATTCGTGTACCAACCCATTCACATCACCCTGATAACTAGCGGGAAGAAAATTCCAGAGCGCTTCCATTTGCTGGTTATTGACTCCATCCATCATAGCCCGCATGGCTTCATCGGGACCCAGTGCTTTTGGAGGCTGAGCAGGTTTTTGTGCACTTTCTTCGGCAGGTTTACTACATCCAGAGAGCAAGGGAAGCGTGACAGCCAAGATTAACAGGGTCAAAAATGAGAAGTGTTTCTTCATCAGGGTTCCTTAATTCGAATGATCGAGTGAAAGAGAAAGACGGGGTGTGAACATGATTACGGCATTCCCTTACTGTACTGAATACTGATGTTATCCATGTCAGATCGAGTTGAGTAGGTTTGCAGAGTATTTTGTCTTTTACTATTCATAAATTGGGTTTGACTTTATTTTTCTGTCTTCGTTCCAGATCTCTCTTTCGATTAGATGACTTTACGAATTCAGAACAGAACCAGAATTCGGAGATGGCGGGGAAATCTGATCTTCCTGCCTGTTGACGTTACTATCAGTAAAATCAATACAACCAACGGCAATCATTGGTGTCCGGATTAAAGTAAGTGGTTAGCAATGATTGCTTTTACATCATTTCTGGAAGAGTTTGTCGCGTGAATGTGCATTTTTGAGTCTACTTTTGTCTCAGGCTCTCAATGATAAGTGTTTTATCATATTGGATTTGTGTAAATGGGTAATTTCATAAGGTTTAACCCTGTTATTTTCAGTAGTGCGTGCGCTTGACTTATCGCATGTTTGATATTTAAACTGGCTCGTATTCGAAAATGAGATACTTCGATCACATTATTATTAGTTTTCCTTATAAATCGGATTCGTTTCGCCTCTTATGCATCTTCGTAATGCTGAGCTTTTTTGTGATGTCGTCGTTCAAGGCAGTTTTTCCAAAGCTGCTGAGGTTCGTCGTGTGTCACAATCAGCGGCTAGCCAGGCAGTGCATGCATTGGAAAAACGACTGGGTGCGCAGTTGATTGATCGTTCCAAGCGACCCTTTGAAGTCACTCCGGCTGGCAAGATTTATTTTGATGGCTGTCAGCAGTTGTTGAAGTCATTCGAGCAGGTGGAAGAGCAAGTCAGAAGTGCCGTTGGTCAAACGAAAAGCCGAGTGAGAATCGCTGCGATCTACTCGGTGGGTCTAGCTCAGATGTACGATTACGTTGAGCAGTTCCAACACCTTTATCCCGAAGTCATGATCACATTAGATTATTTACATCCGGATGAAGTTTATCAGAGAATTTGTGAAAACCAGGCTGATCTGGGTCTGGTTTCATTTCCCAAGGAAGAGAAAGATCTTACGAGCATATTGTGGCAGGAACAGCCTATGGTGCTTGTGGTTCATCCGGATCACCATCTGGCCGCGCGGGAAAGTTGTTCGGTCAGTGAGATTGAAGATGAGCCATTCGTGGCATTCACATCTGAATTAGTCGTTCGACAGAAGATAGATCGCTGGTTAAGAAAAGCCAGTGTGCATGTCCAGTTGATTCATGAATTTGACAACATTGAAAACATTAAACGTGCCGTCGAAGCGGAAGCAGGCCTCGCGATTTTGCCTCTTCCTACGGTATTGAAGGAAGTTCAGGATCATTCATTGAGTGTGGTACAACTGGAACAGGTCGAATGGTTTCGTCCGATCGGAATCATTCAAAAAAAGCAGAAATCGATACCCGATGTGGTTTCGAAGTTCATAGAAGTCTTGCATGAAGACCCCGCTAATTTCTCTCTCGCTCGCAGAGAATCGGCCGAGGCATCCGCATCTGGAAGAGATCAGTCTTCCAGTAAAGATGCTTTTTCGTTCGGTCCTTTGATAGCGCGTGAGTAAATCAGAAGAGATTCTGATGGATCCAGTGATTTTGAGTTGCGGGAGGGTTCCCGATAAAAGCAGCTCAGGAATCCACTGGTAAATCTTCGGCAGAAAAAGTACCGGCGCAGGCTGGTGAAGGAAGGCATCATTTTGATGGAGAGTTGATGTGATTCCTGAAAAAAAAGTGCGAAATTCGTTCGCAATAACAGGGTGCCGTTCGGCATCGATTTTGTTTAAACATTAGTTTGAATGGTGAAGTAAGATGAAGAGTCGAACCGTTCGACGTGGAACTGATTCCAGCAAGAATGATCGCAATTCCATATTCCGAACAGGGAGTTTGCCGGAAGCGCATGGACTTTACGATCCGGAATTCGAGCATGACAGTTGCGGGGTTGGGTTTGTAGCCCACATTAAAGGCGAGCGATCACATCAAATTGTGCTCGATGCCGATGAGATGCTGCGCCATATGACTCACCGCGGTGCGTGTGGCTGCGAAGAAAATACAGGCGATGGAGCCGGGATCCTGGTTTCCATGCCTCATGAGTTTCTGAGCAGGGTTGTCAAACAGGACTTGGATTTTGATCTTCCCAACCAGGGGAATTACGGCATGGGGGTCGTCTTCTTACCGACCGATGTCGCGCAGCGGGAGCATTGTAAAAAGGTTGTCGAAGAAGCCGTCCATAATCAGGGACTTGTGATTCGTGGCTGGCGCGAGTTGCCTGTCTCTCCCCAAAAAGCGGACATCGGCCCGTCCGCAATTCGTGCCATGCCTCATATGGAGCAGGTTTTTATCTCGACACCAAATGGAAAAGTGTCTGATCAGGATGATCTGGAACGACAGCTTTATATTATTCTGAAGTTATCCAGCCGTCAGTTGCGAGAAGGGGATCTACCGCAGGGGTTGATGTTCTACTTCTGTTCGCTTTCTACCAAAGTGGTCGTCTATAAAGGTATGCTGACGCCCGATCAGGTGATGCCTTTCTATCCGGACTTGCGGGACGAAGACTTCAAAAGTCATCTGGCGATGGTACACTCGCGATTTTCCACGAATACGTTTCCCAGTTGGGATCGCGCACAGCCATGTCGTTTCATGGCACATAACGGAGAAATCAACACACTGCGCGGCAATGCTAACTGGATGAATGCTCGACAGGGTATGATGTCCAGTGATCTATTCGGGGCAGATATCAAGAAGTTATTCCCGATTATTGAGCCTCATTGTTCCGACTCTGGAAACTTTGATAATGCGTTGGAATTGTTATTGATGTCCGGACGTCCTTTGCCGGAAGTCATGATGATGATGATTCCCGAAGCCTGGCAGAATCATCATTCGATTTCGGTCACCAAGCGCGCCTTTTATGAGTATTACTCTTCACTTCAAGAACCATGGGACGGGCCGGCTTCTGTTTCATTCACTGATGGCCAATGTATTGGTGCTGTCCTGGACCGGAATGGTTTGCGACCCAGTCGTTATTATGTGACTCACGATGACCGTGTCATCATGGCCAGCGAAGTGGGTGTGCTGGAAGTCGATCCCAAAATCGTGAAGGAAAAAGGTCGGCTGCAACCCGGGAAAATGTTCCTGGTAGACTTCGAAGAAGGCCGATTAATTCCCGATGAAGAGCTCAAGGAAAAGTATGCTACCAAGCGTCCTTACCATGAATGGCTTCAGAATCAGCGAATTCATCTGCAGGATATTCCACCCGCTGATGAACTGGAGGAAATTCCAGAAGCAGAGTTACTTTCGCGCATGCAGGCGTTTGGATTTACCTTTGAAACGTTGCGGTTCATGTTGATTCCATTGATCAAAGCCAAGAAAGATCCGATTGGCTCGATGGGTAATGATGCAGCGCTGGCTTGCCTGAGTGACAAATCACGTTTGCTATACGACTACTTCCACCAGCTGTTTGCACAAGTGACGAACCCGGCTATCGATTCGATTCGGGAAGAAGTGATTATGTCGCTCGAGTGTTATATCGGCCCGGAAGGTAACCTATTGGAATCAACGGAAGCGCAGTGTCACCGTCTCTTAATTCCAGAGCCGATCATCAGTAATGAAGAGTTGGCAGCCATTAAGTCAATGAATTACCGAGGCTGGAAAAATAAAACGATCGATGTAACTTATCCCCAGTCCGAAGGGGAAGCCGGATTTCGAGCCGCTTTAGATCGGATTCGAGAAGAGGTATCACAGGCGATTACCGCTGGTTTCAGTTTAGTTACTTTGTCAGACCGTGCTGTGAATAAAGATCGAATTGCATTACCGACCCTTATTTCCTGTGGTGCGATTCACCATCATCTCGTACGAAACGAACAGCGAACGCAAATTGGAATCGTGCTGGAAACGGGTGAAGCTCGGGAAGTGCATCATCATTGTCTGTTGTTCGGTTACGGTGCCGATGCGATCAACCCTTATATGGCGTTTGAATCTTTATGGCATTCACTGGAAGTCGGCGAACTCGATGCTGCAAAATGGGACCGGGATACCATCGTGGCTGCTTACCGTATGGGCGTAAGCAAAGGCATGCTGAAAGTGATGGCCAAAATGGGGATTTCGACTCTGCAAAGTTATAAAGGTGCGCAGATTTTTGAAGCCGTCGGTTTGAATCAGGAAGTCATCGATACTTGTTTTGATGGTACTGCCAGTCGCATTAAGGGCATTGGTTTCGATGTCATAACCAAAGAATGCGAAATGCGGCATGAGATCGGCTATCCTGCGCGAGATCAATATCGGGTGCCCGGTTTGTCTAACCCCGGGGTTTATCATTGGCGCGCCAATGGTGAAAAGCATTCCTGGTCGCCTGAAAATATTGCCAATCTGCAGGCAGCTACCAGTTCTAATGACACAGACTCTTACAAGCAGTTTGCGAAAGAGGTTAACGAACAGACGACCCGTGATTGCCATTTGCGAGGTTTATTGAAATTCAAATCACGGACATCGATTCCACTGGAAGAAGTCGAACCCGTTGCAGAAATTGTGAAGCGTTTCTGCACAGGTGCCATGAGTTACGGATCGATCTCTGCCGAAGCGCATGAATCGCTGGCGATAGCCATGAATCGACTGGGCGGCAAAAGTAACACGGGAGAAGGGGGCGAGGATTATAGCCGCTTTTCACCTCTGGAGAACGGCGATTCCAAGCGCTCTGCGATTAAGCAGATCGCCTCTGGTCGATTTGGTGTGACCAGTTGGTATCTGACCAATGCGGATGAATTACAGATTAAGATCTCACAGGGTGCCAAGCCGGGAGAAGGGGGCGAATTGCCCGGACATAAGGTTAATAAAATTATTGCCTCGGTGCGGCATTCGACTCCTGGTGTGGGGCTGATCAGTCCGCCTCCGCATCATGACATATATTCGATTGAAGACTTGTCTCAGTTGATCTACGACCTGAAGAATTCGAACCCGTCCGCGCGGATCAGTGTGAAGCTTGTTTCGGAAGTGGGTGTAGGAACGATTGCTTCCGGTGTTGCCAAAGGTCATGCCGACAATATTTTGATTTCCGGTGCCTCCGGTGGAACAGGAGCCTCTCCATTAACCAGTGTGAAGCATGCGGGTTTACCGTGGGAATTGGGGATTGCTGAGACACACCAGACATTGGTTCTGAATGATTTACGCAGCCGCGTACGGTTGCAAACGGATGGCCAGTTGAAAACGGGTCGTGATGTTGTGATTGCGAATTTACTGGGTGCCGAAGAGTTCGGTTTCTCGACTGCCCCACTGATTACCATGGGCTGTATCATGATGAGGAAGTGCCATCTCAATACTTGTCCCGTGGGAATTGCCACGCAGAATCCGGAACTTCGCAAAAAGTTCGCAGGTCAGCCGGAACACGTGGTGAATTACTTCTTAATGTTGGCAGAAGAAGCCCGCGAACTGATGGCAGAGTTAGGCTTCCGCACGATGGATGAGATGGTGGGTCGCAGCGATGTGCTGGAATTAGATGCGGGCGTTGCTCACTGGAAAGCGAAACATCTGGATCTGACACCTATATTAAGAGTAGCTGAAAAACCACATCCTGATGTCGGTACATACTGCATGCGGGATCAAGAACATGGTCTGGAAATCGTGTTGGATAATGTCGTGATTGATCAGTGTCAGCCTGCGATCAAAAATGGTGAGCCGGTGGTGGTTGATATCAAACTTAAGAATACCGACCGTACGTTCGGCACGATGTTGAGCCATGAAGTTTCCAAGCACCATGGACCTGACGGCTTGCCTGATGAAACGATCCACATCAACAGTAATGGGTCAGCCGGACAAAGTCTGGGCGCCTGGCTGGCACACGGCATCACCATTGAACATGAAGGCGATGCGAACGACTATGTGGGTAAAGGACTCAGCGGGGGGAGAATTATCATTTACCCACCGGTCAATTCCACATTTCTACCACAGAAAAACATCATCGTCGGGAACGTGAACCTTTACGGAGCGACCGAAGGCGAGGTTTATATTCGCGGGCAGGCGGCAGAGCGATTCTGCGTTAGAAACTCTGGTGCCCATGCGGTTGTGGAAGGGATCGGCGACCACGGTTGCGAATATATGACCGGCGGTCGTGCTGTGATTCTAGGTGAAACCGGAAGGAATTTTGCGGCGGGTATGTCGGGCGGTGTTTCATACGTCTACGATCCAGTCGGTTTACTGAGAAAAAACTGCAATCTGGAAACCGTTGTATTAGAAAGTGTAAAAGATGTGGAAGATATCGCCGAACTGAAAACGCTGATTGATAATCATCGTAAATTTACCGGTTCGACGGTTGCCAAGTCGATCCTTGATAACTGGGTAACGGAACTTGAGCAGTTCAAGAAAGTCATGCCCAAAGATTACAAACGAGCTTTAGAGGAGATGGCGGCTGAAGAAGCAGAGATTGCCGTCTAATCTTTGAGAAGGCGTTACTGTGCTGTCAAAAGTGCAGAGCGTCTTCCAGATCGCATTTCATCCTCGGTAGATAAGAGCAAATATATTTTTTGAGTGAGATAGAATTATGGGCAAGCCAACAGGCTTCATGGAATTTCCGCGAGAACTGGGTGAAGATAGAAAACCAGAATTGCGTATTCTTGACTGGAACGAATTCCACGATCATCTGACAGAAGACGAGCTGAAAAATCAGGGTGCGCGATGCATGGATTGCGGCATTCCCTTTTGTCATACAGGGAGTACGCTGGCCGGCATGGCGTCTGGGTGTCCGATCAATAATCTGATACCCGAGTGGAATGATCACATCTATCATGGCCGTTGGCAAGATGCCATTCACAGTCTGCATAAGACTAATAACTTCCCCGAATTCACCGGTCGGGTTTGCCCGGCTCCTTGTGAAGGGGCTTGTGTCCTGGGAATTCATGAACCGCCTGTCACGATTAAGAATATCGAAAATTCGATTATTGATTTTGCGTTTGATCAGGGTTGGGTCGTGGCAAATCCTCCCCAGGTTCGTACTGGCAAAAAAGTGGCCGTGATCGGTTCTGGTCCTGCTGGATTGGCGGCTGCTGCCCAGCTGAATCAGGCTGGCCATAGCGTGACCGTTTATGAACGCGATGATCGCATTGGTGGATTGCTGATGTATGGTATCCCCAATATGAAGCTGGAAAAATGGATCGTTCAACGACGCGTTGATTTGCTGGCCGACGAAGGGGTGGAGTTTGTTACCAATACTTCTATCGGCGTTGACATCAAAGCTGATCAACTGCTGAAAGACTTTGACTCTGTCGTGCTTTGCACCGGTGCCACCAAACCTCGCGATTTGCCGATTCCGGGACGGGATCTTAAAGGCGTGCATTTTGCGATGGAATATTTATCGAAGAATACGCAGAGCCTTTTGGAATCGAGTCTGAATAATACTCATTTTCAGAATTCACCCGTGGAAAACTTTATCAACGCGGAAGGTAAGAAAGTCGTGGTGATCGGCGGTGGTGATACGGGAAATGACTGCCTGGGGACTGCGATGCGGCAGAAATGCGAAAGCGTGATCAACCTGGAAATTGTGCCGCAACCACCGGATGAACGGGCCGCGAATAACCCCTGGCCTCAATGGCCGAAAATTTTCCGGATTGACTATGGTCATGAAGAGGCGGCTGCCGCCTTCGGAAAAGATCCACGAATGTTCCAGATGTCAACGGTCGAATTCACCGGCGATGCGCAAGGTAATTTGACGGGTCTCAAGATCTGCGAAGTCGACTGGTCTAAACCGGTCGAGAACGGTCCTCCGTTCAGCGTGGTTCCCGGTTCTGAAAAAGTGCTGGAATGTGATCTGGTCTTTCTGGCACTAGGGTTTTTAGGCCCCGAGCATATCATCAGCGAGCAGCTCAATCTGGAAACGGATGCCCGTTCGAATTTCCAAGCCGAGCACGAGCAGTACACGACCAACATCGAAGGCGTGTTCGCCGCCGGCGACTGCCGACGCGGTCAAAGCCTGATCGTGTGGGCCATCAACGAAGGCCGCGGCGCCGCCCGTGAATGCGACCGGTATCTGATGGGCGCGACCGAACTGCCGTAGTTGGTGGTTCGGTTTCAGTGGTGAATTTATTATGATGCAGGACGTTTTTTGGCTTAAATGTCCTGAGCAAAGCAATTCACTCTTTTGATAGTGCGCGAGAAATCATTTGCTGGACTTGCTTTTGTGTATTAATGGCGACCAATTCCATGTCTTTATGTTGTAGCTGAAAGACACGAAAGATTTCGTCAGCGAAGGATTGGCCTATCGTACTAACCTCATCAAAATCAAAGATGACTTTCTTAAATTTATCAACTCTGGCCAACAGCCTTTTCGCTTGTGATCTTGAAATGAGTTGATCGTCTCCGTACTGAGCTAGACGGACTGGAACAATTGTTTTGGTAAATCCATAATCATCATCTGAAGTGAAATTGTCAAAGACGCTTTTTGATGTTCTCGATGAGTTGTTTGATAAGTACATAAAAACTGCAGTACCAGATTTATTTTCTTTTTGCTCGATTATCCAATCTTCCGTTTTGTCAAATTCGTGCGAAAAATATGTAGAGCCAGATGAAATTGCAAACCGATCGAACATTCGGGAACTAAAAAAAATGCCTTCCCCGCTATGATGATTAGGATCTGTTGTTAATTTCCCTTTAGCAAGTTCCAGAACAGAATGTCGTTCATCGCTTAATCCTAATTCACGCTGGATTTTTTTGAAGATTCCTTCGCCATCGTCAAGGATCATGATTTTTGTGGTGGATGCTGTTTTTTCTACTTTTATACTTACCCATGATCCGGAAGAATGATCTATGGCATTGTTTAACATTTCGGTGAAAGCATAGTGCCAAATCTCTTTTATATTGTCCGGCAATTCTTTTAAAAAAGTTGCAATATCGTTTTGCCAAACGATGTCTTCTTCAAGTTTATTTTCTAAGGAGTAAGTGTGGCTCCATTCGTCGAGTGGATGCAAACTATATCGTCTGCTTTTCGTAGCACCCTGGACGACAATTGCTTTTTGTTCAACGAGTTTTTTTATATGCTTGTTTACAGCTTGCCTGGAAATCAGGAAATGACTCGCAGTAATGCTGACGAGATCAGAAGGATGCTGTTCGACATTTTCTAATATAAATTGTCGAATTTCCTCGCCTCTTTTTCGGACTCCCACCATATCTCAAAGCCTTTTGGCAACCTTATTTGATTAAAATGCAACATTATCGTCTGTATTGTCAACCTTAAGCGGCGTGCTGTCAATAGCTGGACGGTTAAAAAGTGGCCAAATGTGCGCTTTCGTGCTTTGTGATGTTGGTTCTCTATTACGCCGTATGACCAAAGAACACCTTAGTGTTATATCAATAGATTACTCTGATTTAATGATATCTCTACCAACTAACTGAACATAGAACGTCAATCTGGTGCCAGCATTGAACCGCAAACAGAATTTATTTCATTTTTGATTGCTCCAATAGTAGAAATAGGATGAGCACTTGATGTTGGGTATTACTCGCAAGAAGTCGCGTTTGCAGATCAGGCTGACCGGCATTGATACTGCACTCACACATGCGTGGCAACGTTGGTGTGGTGATCTACCATTTGTGTCCGTCTATCAAGGCTCAATCTTTGATGAAGCAATGGATGCTATTGTCAGTCCCGCTAACAGCTTTGGATTTATGGATGGTGGTATTGATCGTCTTTATCTTGAACGTTTCGGCCAATCCTTGCAGGATCGTGTGCAGACACAAATCAAGGACGACCATGCTGGTGAATTGCTCGTTGGGGCAGCTACGATTGTAGAAACAAATGATGCATCGATCCCGTTTTTGATTGCTGCACCTACAATGCGGGTTCCTCTTGCTTTGGATTCTTCAATCAATCCCTTTCTCGCCGCTCGTGCTATTTTTCTGCTCATTCGTGATGGGATAATGCCATCTGGGAGGTATGCTGGCGAACCTGTTCGTGATCATGTGAAATCGGTCTCGCTACCTGGGCTTGGGACAGGCGTCGGTCGCGTGCCTCCGGTTCAATGCGCGAAACAAGTCCGTGCGGCGATTGAAGATGTGGTGATGGATAAATTTACTTTTCCTACTACAACGTCACAAATACGAAAACGGCACGATCGATTGATTGAATCATAGTATTAACTGGAATTTTTGCTGAATTCGTCGAGATTGTTTTCTTAAAGTCAGATTTTCTGCTTGTGATTCTGAAATGTGGGTTGCGATAATAGGGTTGCACTGAAGTCGCACACTTTTATTAGAACTTCCTTCATAAAAAAGTGATCCGCCATGAGAACCGTATTCTTCATTGTCGTAACACTTCTCACAGCCATCTCTTCAATACAGGGTGAGCAGAAATCATCGCGCACCGCGAGTAAGCCAAAAGTGGAAGCGACACAAAAATCTGTCGATGCCAAATCCAAGGTCGATAAAGAGAAGAAACCGGCGGCGACTCTTAAACCGTTAACGGCTAAGCAACAAACTGAGCTTTTAGGGTTCCGGCTGAAGGCGGGCATTGGCGGCACGTTCAGTCGATTCGCAAATATGTTTATGGTTTCAAGTCGGCTGGCATTAGGTACCGGCGTTGGTCTAATGACGTCTTCCAAAGAAATTGCCGAGACACCAATGTTTACACCGTTTCCCGATTCCTACAAACCGACGTTACGTGAACTTCTCGATACGCTGGCTTTACAGACGCATTCAAAATGGAAATATGATCCGAGCAGCAAATACTTCAAAAGTGATATCGATTTCAAGGGGCCGTTTGACGGGATAGCGATCTTTGAGTTTACAAAAACAAAACGGGAAAAACCGTTTGAAATTACTTTGGCGAAAGGATGGAAGGCCAGTGATGAAGGCACATGGGTGATGTATGTGCCACCCAGCTTTCGCGTGGGCATGGATATTTACCAAATGGGAACCTATTCATCCTCTGAAAAAATTGCCGACCAAAAATTTAAAGACAAGATTCGGTTGGATATGGCTATGGACTGGGCTCAGCGGATGAATAAAAAGGCAACGCTGAAAGATCTGAAACCAGCGAAGGTCGGCCGATTTGATGCATTGTACTATGAGTCAATGGTCCCATCCCAATTGAATAAAGATATTCGATGGCGGCAATGGGTGTTTATGGACGGCAATCAGTGCTATTTTGTCGTCAGCACGATTCTTCCCGAAATGGAAGACAAGATCTTTCCGGATGTCAAGAAGATGATCGCATCATTTAAAATCAAAAAGAAGTTGTAGCAATAGATGCTGTCAACAAGTCGAATTGCTAGTTAAGGTAGTGGAACGAACTCTTCCGGTAGATCTAGAGTCTATTCTAAATTGTCTAATGTGCCTTTCTATTGTCAATAAGCAGCTTTTCTTATGAATTTTGGTTATCTGATTCTGAGCATTGCTTTTTTGCTGACTGTGGCCGCGGTGAATCATCAGGGTTGGTTTTTGCTATTGCTCTGGCCGGCGTTTAGTTTTGGTCTGGTGGCGGCAGGATATTTGTTTTTGGGGCCGTGCGTGTTCGGCAAATCGGAACGGGGGCTGCTTTCGCCGCTGAATCAGTTTTTGCTGCTGCCTTATCTGGTTTATCTGAGTGCGATCTGGTATTTGCTGCGGAACCTGCGATTAACCAGCTTACAGAGAAGCTCTTTCTCAGCCGACGACTGTTATCCAGAGAATTACCTGATGGCATTGAGCATGTGATTGATCTAACCTGCGAATTCAGTGAGCCACACGCATTGCGGGAGAGTAGCTACTTTTGCTTTCCTGTGCTGGATCGCTCAGTTCCCTCTCTGGATGATCTGCGATCCTGGATCGAAAGAATTGCGGCGCTTGAAGGAAATATCCTGATTCATTGTGCGGAAGGGCATGGTCGTACCGGCTTGTTCGCTGCTGCATTGTTAGTTCATACAGGTCAAACAGAGACTCCTGAATCTGCGCTGCAATTCATTCAAAGCAAGCGACCGCTGGTACGTCTCAGTCATCTGCAAATGAAAACCCTCATGGAATTCTCTGGCAGTCACTGATTGAGTTCATCGTTCAATTTTACAAATCAGATTTACTGCCACTGCTGAAGAATTCGGGTGTTTTGATTGCCTTCCAGCATTCGATTGTGCATGATGTGAATACAAGTGAAAAATCTAAAGGAGACTCCAGTTTTACATGACTGGTGGATGCCCAGTTTTCAATAACTCAACTTTGATAATTCAGAGTGTCACAGAACGAAAGGTTCGATGTGATGTCACAAGCAGCTTCTGATTCCTCTCAGTCGCAACCTGCCTCTGCAGATTTGAAACTGATCGCCACTAGCCAAAAGGGTATTCTTGTTTGCATTTTGATCTATCTCGGTGCTGTCGCTGGCCAGTCTCTAGTTCCAGTCGAGATGTTTCTGTTTTTTGGACTCGCATTGCTAATCCTTATTATTGTCGCCACAGCGTTTGTCTTCCTGCTTGCGACCAAACTTTACGGCGTGGGGGTTGGTATATTTCTTGGAGTCCTGACAATGATCCCTTTGGTCGGTTTACTCGTACTTCTCATAGTCAATGGCAAGGCGACGCAGACGCTGAAAAAAAACGGGGTCTCTGTCGGATTGCTGGGAGCCCGGGGGCCAATATCCTAAACAATTTTTAGCTGGAAACATGTGATCAAATTGCTGTCGAAGTGAAAGTTAAAAAACGCAAATAACAAATCGTGCTGTGAGATATGAGGCAGGTTCGTTTCGATTTCAATTTATGAGAGAGTTTCACATGGGTAAAAAAATAGCCATTGGTTGTGGGGTCCTTGCTGTCATTGGTGTGATCGGGGTGGCTGTTGCCATCGTGAACGTTCCCAAGATCATCAAGTGGGCAGAAGAGAAGATGGCTGAGGAAGAAGAACGGCAGCAATTCGCAGAAACATGGAATCCCCCTGCGAAGGACGTTGCGCCTGAGAAACTGTTTCCGGCTAAAGTGGGCAATGCACTTCGGAAGTCACAAGATGAAGCAGCAGACATTCCCGATCTCAGGTTTGATATCAAAGGCCAGCATGCTACCTATGACGATGGTTTGTATGACGTCGATGTGTATGTCTATCAGGTGACCGAACTCGAAAAAGAAGCGCTGTTTGGCAGGGTTCAGGATATCTACGATGAAGGTGAGGGAAAAAGCGGCATGCGCCAAATGACCAATATGGGTTACCGCATGTTTTATGATTCCAGTGAGGACGATCCCAGCTATCTCTGGTTTATGAAGGGCTGGCTGTTTGTTTTTCGTACGAGTAGTGAGGATGACCTGGAACCCTTCATCATGGCATACTTAAAAGGCATTGAGGCAGAGGAACCAGCGGGTGTTGAGGCACGATAAAATGAATATTGTTCGTGGCTTGATTGCTGGTTTGATCGGGGCGGTGTTGGGTGTTGTTGTGCCCGTGGTGGTGATTGGTCTCTATACTATTTTATATTGGTACTTCAATGAGACGTCTGACTTGGTTCGCCGGGATGACATCACAAGCTGGAAGCGAGATGCCGTTGATCCATTGGTGGGCTGCGCGATTTATGTTGGTCTCGCGGCATGGGCGACCTACACTCCTCGGCGAGAATTTCGATTTTCCAAAACATTGGTAATCCTCTTTTTTACCTCTATGCTTCTAATAATTCTGTTAAATAGTATGAGACAGACTCCCGATACATACCGGCATAGTACGGCAGAAGATTTAAGGATGTCCCTGCCTGAATTTCTGATGCTGCTACTGCCGCCGCTGCTGGTTTCTTGTGTGATGGTTATCAACCGTTGTTGGAAAACTGGTGCGGTTGTAGATCACGGTGAATCTGATGGCGATTCAGTTGAGATTTTGAAATAATCATGCCTTGTGAATCAGTAGATTTGCAGCCTTTTACGATTACCGGCGATTTGTTTTTCCGAGTCAAAGCAGTATTATCCAGGAGTTCCGATAAAGATATTTTTTAGGTTGCAGACGATGATAGGTCATCAAACATCAAAATCAGAGTTGAGAGAGATAGGTCGACAATGAAATATGCGGGATTCTGGATACGGTTCCTTGCGTATCTGATAGACATTGTTCCTATCAGTGTGGTGGTTGTGATGGTCTTCTATCATTATTATGACTTTGATCAGACATGGAGTACGTATCGTGCGGATCGCCAGAATGTGGAAGCGCGCGTGCAATATATGTCCGAGCGTAATCTGATACGTGAAACTTCATTCGGAATTTGGCTGGTTTATTGCGCGTTGATGGAAAGCTCTGCATTGCAAGGCACATTGGGAAAACGGCTGGTGGGGATCAAAGTAACCGACCGGGATGGCAAACGCATTTCGTTTGGCTGTTCTGTAATCCGAAACCTGTCGAAGATTACTTCTTATATTCCTTTTCTAATCGGTTTTACCTGGGCAGCTGCTTCCAAACAGAAACACGCCTGGCACGATATGCTGGCTAAAACCGATGTTGTACGTGGTAAACCCTAAGTCGATCGAATTGCATGCCTGAAAAGAGAACGTGAATGAATCTGTGTGTTACGGTCGCGGCTTGTCAGTTAATTGATATTCAAGATGATCTGGAGCAGTCTCTGGACCGGATCATTGATTATGCAACGCGGGCGGCAGGGCAGGGTGCGCAACTTGTCTGCTTTCCTGAATGCTATTTGCAAGGCTATGTCGTTAGAGAATCAACAGCTCGACAGCGTGCGATTGATCTCTCTTCCGTTGCATTTAAAAATATCCTCAAACGGCTGGCGGTGGTACAGCCTCTACTTGTCATTGGCATGATTGAGCAAGAGGGCGACAAAATCTATATAACGGCGGTCGTTGTGAGGCAGGGGGAGTTACTGGGCCGCTATCGCAAGAGCAGGCTGGCGCCATTTGAGTCTATCTTTGAGCCGGGCGAGAAGGTTCCGATTTTTGAAGTCGAGGGGCTGAGGTTTGGGATCAATATTTGTTATGAATTGAACTTTTCAGAATGTGCCGCTGCGATCGCGAATCAGAATGCACACTTGATGGTTTGTCCCTGCTATAACATGTTGAGTAACGCAAATGCGGAAAGATGGAAATTCAAACACAATGCAATCCGTGCTGAAAGAATCGTCGAAACGGGGCTGTGGTTAATCTCCGCAGATGTGACTGGTGAAAGGGATGGCCAGATATCGTACGGTCCCACTGCTTTGATTGATCCGAACGGTACGGTCGTTGCACAAGTGCCCTTAATGGAAGAAGGCCTGGTTGTGCAGGAAATATGTTATTGAAGCGAATTGCTCTGAGGATTGCCTCATAAATATTGTTGTGACTCAATACGCAAATACATAAACTCATAGTTACGCGATTTAAGGAATTTGGATGATTAACCATTGTGTCTACTTTTCAGGCTGGTAAGAGATGAAGCATTCACGCCAACGACAATATTCATTTCGAACTAAAGCAATATTGTTTTTGATCGGCGTCGTGCTGCCGATCATATTGTCGTTGTTTGGTATTGATCAACGGATTTTGGTGATTCCCTTACTATTCGGTCCTTTGATCCTGATGTATCTCTTCAATGATCTGGGATTTGTACTGGGGTGCTTTGTGTTTTGGGGTACGCTGATTGGCATTGGGCAAGCGGCTACCGCACGAGGGCAGGTTGATAATTTTATTCCTGGGCTTTTGACCGTATTTGGTTGGGTGCCGTACCTGTTGTTTTTTGGTCCTGTTTTTCTATTGAGCAAATCGGCTGAACGATATAAGGCAAAGTGGGCTGGGACACATTCTGATGACTCTCAGGATCAGGAAAGGTAAGTCTTTTTGTAATCAACGGACTTTGATCTGAGATTACTGAATTACTTCGAAAAAGCCAGACTGTTTAATGCATTTTCCACTGCTGTACTAGTTGAAATTTAAGACTGTTTGATTGAATACCAATCACTGCTTTAATTTTCCCGGCGCGAACTGTATCATAGGCGGGTGTGTCAGGCCGATGAATATTGTGTTTTGATTTCGTGCCGACTTGAGTTCTTTTTGATCAGAGTTTAATGCAATGTCTTCACCTTCACAGTCTATAACGCATGACCGATTGACTTCCGAAGAAGTCGTTCAATTCGAGCAGGATGGTTATTTGATTCTGCGGAATCTTTGTCCCGAGTCACTTCGTCAGGAGATGCTGGCGGCGACGCAGGACGGGTTGTCGCGAGTTGTGGAGCCGGTCGAGTATGAAGCGGATGTGGAGTATCCGGGTTCGCCTCCGTCCCGAAATGTGATGGGGGGCGAAACTGTGCGTCGATTGAAGCAGGCACATAGTCGCGGCATGAGCTTTACGGATCTTGTAAATCATCCTGCTCTGGTGAACCGACTGGCGCAATTGCTGGGGCCCGATTATGTGATGCCGTTGGCGCATCATAACTGTATTATGACGAAGCAACCCGAATTCAGCAGCGATACATTATGGCATCAGGATATACGGTTCTGGTCATTTGAACGAAAAGAACTGATCAGTGTCTGGGTGGCGCTCGGCGAGGAAAATCTGGATAACGGTTGTTTGAAGGTGATTCCCGGAACGCATCGGATGGAGTTTGAGCCGGAGCGCCTGGATGATCGGATTTTTCTGAGACCCGATGTGCCTCTGAACGAAGCGCTGATCGATACCAGCGTTTCCGCGATCTTACAGCCGGGAGATATTTTGTTCTTCCATAGTCGAACATTTCATGCAGCCACCCGCAATTATACAAACCGGGCAAAGTTCTCTGCCGTCTTTACATTTCGTCCTGCAGATAACCCGCCTGTCAGCGGTTCCCGCTCGGCTGCTTTCCCCGAAATGATCATTCATACTACGCCTTAGTTGGAAGCTCTTTCTTCACTGTCGGGCAAGCCGAACAGTGCCACACGAAGAGATACACGGAGTGCCAGACAGGGACATCTTTTGGGTTTAATTATTTGACTTGAGAAGAGTCGAGTTCTGGTTGGGGTGGTTTTTCCAGGAACTGAGCTGCTCCCAGATACTTGCCCCAGGAACCAAAGTAGCCTCGATAGAGCATGATGAGATAAGCAGGAACAATAATCGGGCGGATGATAAAGGTATCGAGTAGCACGCCAAAGGCGAGCGCAAAGCCAAGTTGCTGCATGCCGACCAGTGTGCCTGCCATCAAAGAGGAAAAGGTGCCGGCCATAATGATACCACAGCTGGAAATAATCCCGCCGGTTTTCTTCAGGGCTGAGATGACACCTTCTACGGGGCCTTTTGTTTTTTGTTCCTCATCAATGCGTGTAATGAGGTAGATATTGTAGTCTTCACCGACGGCAATCAGGATGGTGAAGAGAAACATGGGAACTTTCCAGTCGAGTCCGATGAAATTCTGAGGATCGAGCGCCCAGAATACGGTAAAGGTAATTCCCAGCGTTACCAGATAACTGAAAAAGACACTGAGAATCAGGTAGGCTGAAATTGCGGGGCGTCTGAGCAGGATTACCAGAATCAGAAACACACTACCGAGTACCAGGATGTCGATCCGGGCCTGATCCTGGTCTGTGACCGCTTTTAAGTCGCTGATGCTGGCTGTGGCGCCAATATAAAAGAGTTCGGTATCATCGCGTAAATTTGCTGGCAGTGATTTGTTGAGTGCAATTTTAATATGTTCAAGCTGCTTCATACTGTCGTGTGAGAAAGGGTCTTTTTCGAGGATGAGGTCCATTCGCGTGACATGATTTTTCAGATCGGATTCTGAACTGACATAGTAATTTTTGATCAGTTTAATGCGACTGATGGCCCTTATTTTTTCCAGTCCCCGCAGGTCTTTGGCTTTTTCCATTTCGTCAACGGCATCGATACCAAACGGTTTAATCATGTTGCGGATATCGGCGATACCCAACTCTTCTTTTTGTTTCAGAAAATCTTCTGTGAGAGTCTCGAACGCTTCGCGCCCCTTGGAATCGGAAAAATTGATATTGGGGTTCCGGAATAAGATGGTCAGTGGTCCGGTGGCACCCGCTGGAAAATGTCCTTTGACGGCTTTGGTTCCCACGACGCTGGGGTCTTCACTGGGCAGTTCTGATAGTAAGCCATAACTTAAATTGCCGTAACAGGCCAGGCTGATCAAAGCGAAGGGAAACAGAATCAGGGTTGTCGTCAGCCAGATCTTGCCAGGGCTTTTGAGTAACGCCTGTGAAACCGATTCCCAGAGAGAACCCGCCCAGTTACGTTGCATGAGACGGGCCATGACACTGGAGGGAGTTAACCAACCTGCAGAAATGGCGACACGTTCATTGAATGACTGGGGCCAATAGGCAAATCGTCCTGCCAGGCAGAGCAGGGCCGGTGTGAGTGTTAAGGAAGCGAGCAGTACAAAAAACAGACTCAAGGACATGGCGATGCCCGCCTGTTGGAATTTTCCAAACTGAGCAAAATACATCATGCCAATACCACACATGGTCGTACCGGCACTGGCAGCTAACGCGGAACCGACGGTCGCGATGGAGTTAGAAATGGCTTCTTTAAAGGTGCATTCCTTATCCAGTTCTTCCCGATGTCGGGCAATAAGAAACAGGCAGTAATCAACGCCGGCGCCATACAGAATGACAGTTACATAAACTTCAATTCCAGAGAAGAGTCCTACCCAGCCCCATGTTGAAAGAATTGCGAGAGTGGAGAGGGCAATTTTTACCGAAACGAAAACGGTGAATAAGGGGATCAGCGCCAGAATGGGAGCGCGGTAAATGATGATGAGCAACAGAATCACGAGTAAAACTGTCCAGAGTTCTGTGGCTTCGGCGCTTTGATTCGCAGCACGAATCATGTCGCGGCCCACTGTGGCGATGCCGCTCAGAGAAATATCCAGTCCCGGTTCGATGGTTTTTTTGAATTCATCATCTTGGATGAGGTTTTCAATGCTTTCAACAGTTTTCCCATTACTTTGATCAAGAAATTCTGTTGAGAGTTCCACAATTACCAGCGAGGCTTTGTTGTCTTCGCTTTGCAGCAGGTCGCCGATGGTATTATCTGTATACGTGCGAATGCGCGAGATATTGGAAGAGTTCGGTTTTGCCTCCAGTGAATCTTCTTTTGAAGCTTCTTTTTCCGGCGGATCTTTTCCCGAATTTTCTTTGGTGTTCGATTTACCCGTTTGTTCTGCGTCGGCAATTTTTTGCAGTTGGGGTTTGAGTTTTTTCTCAATGAAAGCGAGGTCTTCAGAAGTTAATCCCTGATCTCCATGTTCTCGCCTTACGACAATTACGATACTACTGGCGAGGAGGTCATCGGGAAACGCTTGTTTGAATAACATTTCTCCCTGAAGACTGGGCGAGTCACCTGGTAAAAAAGCGAATTCTCCATTTTGTACGACTGTTGACCATTCCGGCGCAGCATATGAGATTCCTATTAATGCCATAACCCAGCATAAGAGGAAGATTTGCCAATACCGGACAACAGTGTTGCCTAAAACTCGAAACATAAAGATTGCTAACAAAGAGCTTGTAAAGAGACGTAAAATCAACCAGTGAAGACATAAACGATTCGAATCAGGTTTTTTGAAACCCAATCAAAAAGGTTGAGGTACGTAAGGTAACTGCCGATCTTCAAGTCGTCAATCTTCACACATTCCGGTAGAGTATTTCAAGCCCAAGGCTGTCTGAATTGTGGTGTGTCGCTAAGAAAGTGATTTTATGTTCATTTTTGGTGTCAGGAGGAGAATTCGATTTGTATCTTTCCTCTGATTTGTCATAATAGGCAACTGAATAGAAATCGAATCACTTCTGCTCTTCTAATGTCGTTCTGATGTGTAAAAAGGATCTTAATATGCTTCGTGACTTTCGCCGTTTTACAGGTCTCATTTTAGTCATCGTCGTTGCTGCGATCTGTTTTTTGCCGACGACCGCCTCTGCACAAACGATTGCCCGTTGTGGTGCAGGCTGGCTGGAGAAAGTGGATGGCTATCTGGTGCTGCATGTCAAAGGGACTCATTATGAAATGGGTTATCAGCAGGGGGTGCTTTTAAAGGATCACGTTCGAAAGAACATGTATAACCTGTTGAATGATAAGGGAGATACGACTTTAGTTGAGCTGGGGCCTGTTAAATTAAAGCCTCGACAGGCGATCGAAACGATCATTCAGATTCAAAAACCTTATACGCCCAAGAAGTATGTGGATGAAATGCGTGGACTGGCTGCGGGGGCAGAGATTGCGTTTGCCGATGTGCGGGCGACCAATTTTATTCCTGAAATGTTTCACTGCAGTGGATTTTCCATAGCGAATTCTGCCACGAAGGATGGAACTTTGTATCATGGTCGTGTTCTGGATTATGCCTGTGACTGGAAATTACAGGACCATGCAGTACTGGTTGTGGCAGAACCCAAAGGGGGCATTCCTTTTGTGAATGTTTCTTATGCCGGATTCATAGGATCGGTGACCGGCATGAATATGAAATCGGTTTCGATTGGCGAGATGGGGGGCGGTGGTTTGGGACACTGGTCTGGCGTTCCGATGGCGTTTCTGGTCCGTGAGGTACTTGAGACCGCGAAAGACCTGGATGAAGCAATCGCCGTCTTTCGAAATAATGATCGTACCTGTGAGTATTATTATGTGATTGCCGATGGGAAAACGAATCGGTCGGTGGGTATGGCGACGAGTTGGGAGAAATTTGAATTGATTCAGCCCGGTGAAGGTCATCCTCTGCTTCCCAATCCGGTGAAGGATGCGGCTTTGCTTTCAGCCGGCGATCGCTATCAGGAACTTTCCAAGCGGGTTAAAGAAGGTCATGGATCATTCACGGCAGAATCCGCGATCAAACTGATGAGCCGTCCGGTTGCGATGAAATCGAATTTGCATAATGTTTTGTTTGAGCCTAAGTCAACCAAATTGTGGGTGGCCAATGCCAGCAAAGCGGGTGATCCTGCAGCGAATCAGAAATATTACAGTTTTCAACTATCGGAATTATTGAAGCGAAAGCCGTCTGCCGATTCCCCCGTATTTCCGATGCCCGATGGTCAGGCGGTTTCTCAAAAAACGAAATAGCGTTGGTTCTCAATTAGTCTTTCATCAGCGAGAGCCAGGCTGCTGGGAGATAGTCGGAAAGATCCGAGGCGATCAGCGCATGTTGCGACAATTCCTGTGCGGCCTGATCTCCAGCCATTCCATGTAAACAGGCGGCGAGTTGTGCCGCCTCGAACGCTTCCAGACCTTGACCTGAGAGTGCGGTAATCAAACCGGTCAGCACATCACCACTTCCGCCGGTGGCCATGCCACTGTTGCCTGTCGAGTTGATGGCGAAACGCGATCCATCCGTAATAATACTGTTTGCTCCTTTGAGCAGCAGTATTACCTGATGTTGTTTTGCAAACGCGATAGAAAGTGCTTCGCGTTGTTGTTCGATTTCCACGATGCTTTTGTGAATCAGTCGCGAAAACTCACCTGGATGAGGAGTCAGAATGCGCGGGCCTCCTGGGGTGGGCAGTGGTTTATCTGAAGCGGCGAGCGCATTCAGGGCATCTGCGTCAACAATCAGTGTCCGTTTGAGTTTTGAGTATAAATTGAGCGTGAGTTGCTGTACCCATTTATGTTTCCCACAACCGGGGCCGATGGCGACTGCATCGAAATGATCAATCTGGTCAAATAAAAGTGTTTCGGATTCTTCAGACAACTGGCCATGTTGATCCACGTGCAGGGGAATGGTTAGATAACAGGGATTCATCGTTGAAACAATGGATTGAATTGATTCGGGGATTGCCAGGAAAACCAGACCGGCTCCTCCGCGCAGTGCTCCCATGCCAGCGAGACAGGCGGCTCCACTCATACCAGAACTGCCGGCGATGACCAAAACTTTACCAAATGTTCCCTTATGTGAATTTTCAGGACGTTGTGGCAGTGCTGGCAGCTCGGAAATACGCTGGATATTCATGATAGAAGCTTCTTTTAAAGTCAGGCAACATCACTAAAATGTGAATCGATTTCGGCAGTGGAGGCAGTCCTTTAAACGTTTGACCGTTTCAGAAAACCGTTTATCTATTGTACATTCTATTATCTCAGAATTCACAGGGTTAGTATGGGGCGAATGAGGAAAATGGGGTAATTCGTGTGTGTGGAAGTTCCATTTATCCTGATGAAACAGGGACCGCTATGACTCCCAGTTTTTGTCGAGTTCATTATACTTTTGTTTGGCTTTTTTGAGTGAAGTATTTTTTTTATTATACTCATGTCTTCGCGTCTGCGCGTTCAATCAGGCTCTAAGAAAAATCAGAATCAATCTCTGTCCGATTCTGAAAGATAGCAGATCTATATAAATCGCAATGGATTGGATTATTCTTCAATGTCTACAAAGACTACTAAAAAAACTGTCTATGAAAAGCTTTGTGAGCTGTCTGGGAACCTCTGGTGGAGTTGGCAACCTGATGTGACACAAATTTTTCATTTGATTGATCCGGAGAAATGGTTTGAACACAATCACAACCCGGTGTTGTTGCTGCAAGAATACTCGCCTGAGCAACTGGAAGCCAAGTTAGGCAGTCTCAGTTTGCATTCCCGTGTGAATGTTGCCTATCGACGCTGGCTGGAGTACATGGAACGATCGGATACGTGGGGTTCAACCAATGCCACGATTTTAGGTCATCGTTGTGCCGCTTATTTTTCGGCTGAGTTTGGGATTCACGAATCTTTGCATATTTACTCTGGTGGTTTAGGCGTCCTGGCTGGTGACCATCTGAAAAGTGCGTCTGACCTGGGATTGCCGCTGGTGGCGATCGGCTTATTTTATGGTGAAGGTTATTTCTCACAATATATAGACAAATCAGGCTGGCAGCAGGAAACATATACGGAGGCAAAAACGAAGAATTTGCCCATATCGCCGGCGTTGACTCCGGATGGGAAACCTGTTGCGATTTCAGTGACAACGCGTTCGGGTGAAATTTTTGCCAAGGTCTGGCGGGTTGATGTGGGGCGGATTCCCTTGTATCTGCTTGATACCGATGTTCCCGAAAACAGTGAGGAAGATCGAAACCTGACTGCGCGGCTGTATGGCGGAGATCAGCGAACACGTATTCGCCAGGAAGTGATGCTGGGAATTGGCGGCGTGAAGGCATTGGAAGCGCTGGGCATCGAACCGAGTGTCATTCACATGAATGAAGGTCACTCTGCATTTGCCCCTCTGGAGCGCATTCGCAATCGGATGTACGAAGACGGGTTCTCATTTGACGATGCATTACGGGATGTGGCAGCGGCCTGTGTCTTTACAACTCATACACCGGTTCCGGCTGGGCATGACCGTTTTGAAGCAGGGATGGTGGAAGAACATTTGGGACCACTGGGCGATCAACTGGGTCTCGATCATCATGCACTCATGAGTCTGGGACGTGTCGATCCTCAGAATGAAGGTGAAACATTCTGTATGACGGTGCTGGCTTTCAAATTGAGCCGTCTGGCGAATGCGGTATCGAACCTGCATGGTGTTGTCAGTCGAAGAATGTGGGCCGCTTTGTGGCCTTGGCGAAGTGAAGAAGAGATTCCGATAGGTCATATTACCAATGGCGTGCATATGCCAACCTGGCTGGCGGCACCGATGCGTGTGATTTATGACCGTGTATTGCCGATGGAATGGTATTATCGAACCGGTGAAGCGAACGTTTGGGCTAACATTGAAGAAATTTCGCCGGGAGACCTGTGGGAAACACATCAGGCATTGAAAAATCGCTTAATTCACTTTTCACGTGATTTACTGGTCAAGCAGGCGGAACGCCGGGGTTCCTCCGAAGATGAGATCGGCTATTTGAAAACCGCATTGAATCCGGATGCATTACTCATCGGCTTTGCCAGACGGTTTGCTCCTTATAAGCGATCCGATCTTGTGATGAAAGATATGGAGACGTTTCTAAAAATTATTGAGGACACCGATCGTCCTGTGCAGTTTATCTTCGCAGGGAAGGCGCATCCCGCTGATGAACACGGTAAAGAGATCATTCAGAGGATTTTCAAACTGACGCAAGAGCCTGCTTTCCGAGGCAAGATTGTTTTGCTTGAAGATTACGATATCAATCTCGGTCGTCACCTGGTTCAAGGAGTTGATGTCTGGTTAAACAATCCGCGTCGGCCGTTGGAAGCGTCAGGAACCAGTGGGCAGAAAGTTGTGTTGAATGGGGGGCTCAACTGTTCCATTCTGGATGGCTGGTGGGCAGAAGCCTTCGATGGCAGCAATGGTTTCGCGATTGGTAAAGGCCGTACTCACGTCAATACGGAAATTCAGGATGACCGGGATGGACTCAATCTGATGAAAGTTCTCAACGAAGAAGTCATTCCCCTGTATTATGACCGGAATGATGATGATCTTCCTTTGGGCTGGATTTCGCGGATGAAGAATGCCATACGGACATTGGGCTGGCGATTCAACGCGGACAGGATGGTGATGGATTATGCAAAAAAAATGTATCTGCCGGCTGCCGGTGGCTCGTCCAGTCAGATTAAGGGAGACTCTTCGCTTTAGGCGGGACTTACATAGTTGAGTTAAAACGGCCTATGATAACCGTCATAACGGCTACAGGAGATGAATTTGGCATCTTTCCTGTAGCCGTTTTTTTTGTGATATCTGGTGCAAATTGTTTTTGACTTTGACTGCTTGTCTATTTCTGTAACTCTCTGGAATCACAGTCCTTCATTACGGGCTAGCTTTTCAGTAGACGGACGAAAAGAGAGGCAGCAAATCTCAATGGGAGTTTGCTGCAAGAGCGTCGACCCTATCAGGAAAATCCACGGGTGTTCTGTTCGAGCGTTGTATAACACCTTGATCATGTTCATTTTGTGTACGACCCCTGCGACATACAGCAAATGGGGTATGGCGGTGTCGAGTGCATGGCCTTCAAATTAGCGAATCCGATCCAGAAGAAAGTGTTTTCAATGAGTTCAACGACTGCAGTAAGTCGCCCTCTTCCGAATAAAAATCTGATTCCGCAAGGTGAATTGTCTGATCTGGTCAAAGGTTATCTGGATGTAGAAATCTGGCGTTCCACAGGCTGGCTGACTCGACTGGATCTGGAAGAACCGCGCGTTGATGTGCGTTGCCTTTCGGAGCGGACGCGTTTGATGAAGCGGATTCTGGACATTGTTGTCTCGTCCTGTATGTTAATTATTCTCTCGCCGTTCCTTTTATTTCTGGTAGTGCTGGTCAAGATGACTTCCAGTGGACCTGCGATTTTCAAGCAGACACGCGTCGGATTAAATTTACGAAACAAAACAACAACAGACCGCCGACAAGAGCAGCTCAACTTATCTCAACTGGGGCTCAGCTCTGACCGTCGTGTTCCCGGTTCTGACCGCCGCGATGAAACAGGATATGGAATGCCTTTTACTTTGTACAAATTTCGTACAATGACTGTGGATGCCGAAAAGAATGGTGCTCAGTTTGCTGTCCAGGGTGATCCACGTGTGACGGGGTTGGGACGTTTCATGCGAAAAACACGGCTGGATGAACTGCCCCAACTTTGGAACGTGCTCAAAGGGGAGATGACACTGGTCGGTCCGCGTCCGGAACGTCCGGAGTTCATCGAAGACTTGAATAAAGAGATCCCGAATTACATCAATCGCCTTGGCTTGAAACCCGGTCTGACGGGTGTGGCACAAATTGTAAACGGGTACGACAACAACATCGAAGGCTTTCGCAGAAAAGTCTCACTGGATCTGATGTATCTCCAGAACTGCTGTTTCTGGAATGATCTCAAGATCCTCTTCAAAACGATCCGAGTGATCCTCACCGGCAGTGGTGCACTCTAAGACTGGGTAGCGCTACTGGTTAGTTCGCTTTTTGGACTCTTCAAGATGAAGGATCGAGGGGTGGAACTGATTGTATATCTCCTGCTCAGGTGTTACTGCTTTTCTTTAGTGAGAGCAGAATCAGGCTATGTCTGAAAATAATCTGGGGAGCCCGGTTTTGAAAAAATAAATCCAAAATTAACAATATTCAATTATTATGTTGACAATTTTGTAAGATTTTGAGCATAATGAATTATAAACCGATATTTCCCATTTGGGTTGAGCCAGGAATCGATCCAGGCTCGAAT
>NZ_CALEMX010000521.1 GCF_937910335.1 uncultured Gimesia sp.
ATACCGATCTCGTTAAAGGTGACTTTCCTGAGAATGATCCTCAAAACGATTAAATAAACACTACCTAACAGAAAACCGAGTAGCGCGCATAAAAAAGCCGCCCTGCAAAACAAAGCGGCCAGGTACCCCGTAGGATACTACTTGCAAATGTTTCTTCTTATTACGGAAAGAGTTTCACAAGTATGGATCGAATACACTAAACCACACTGGTCTTCCATCAGATGAGGTGGCACTAGTGCTGAATTTTCATGTGCGTCGTCTCAGTTACATCGGGTAGAATCTCTGCTCGTGGGTTGATAACACTGATGTTTTTGTCAACTTTTTTTACCACGAAAATCACGAAAGACACGAAACGTTCGGTCCGAATTTTATTTGGGCTTATCCGCTGTTGTTGGATGTCTGATCGGGGGTTGATCGTTTTTACTCTGGCGGGCGGACACTTGGGTCCGCGCCCTGCCTCATACTTGGGTCTGCGATCTAATTTATACATGGGTCCGCGCTCTACTTAACATATGGGTCAGCGCCCTGCTTTGCAGATGGGATTGAGTTTTATGATTTTGTTGCTCTGGTTTTTTGTTGGTTTCCTGCCAACGGCGGCTAGTGCCGTGGCGCTCACATATTTATTTCTGGTGGTTGGTGTTGTGTTGCGCATCTATTTTCTAACGGTGTCTATCGCCGTGCTGCTCAAGTTTTGGTTGACTACCACTGTTTCTCATTTTGTTGAACGGCGTGGGGGAGTCAAGTTTATTTTGTTGCGAGTTGAGTGGTTAATCGCTGCCAAACGGTGGTTAAAACGTGTCAATATGTGGTTAATATGCGACCGAAGGCGGTCGATAAGCGGTGATCATTGGGAACAAGTGCAAGCGATGTTGACGTCCACTTTTCTGAAACGGGGGACTTTTATAGTGTTGAATTTGAATGACTGTGGTTTTTCTCAGTGGATGTATTTCTCACTCGCGCGCGACGCCTGCAACGCATAATCGCGAAAGACAAGTGGCTGTCAAGGCCTGTTTTTTTAGTGTTTTATCGAGTGTTCACATGGTAAGAGGAAACAACGAAATCCCGCCGATAGACATCAGCATTCGTAATGTATTTGCTCCATAATCGTCATCAAATTCTCACTACTGCTCACCGTGCATATAGTGCACTGAAACGAATTTCGGTTTTCTGTTTTCCTTCGAAAGTCACTTTCAGGCGGATGCGTTCTGGCAGGTCTTTGATGTCGGTTTTGCCGTTCCATTTGATGGGGGTTTGAAAACCGCTCGCGTTGATAATGGCGGCGTGCTTACCTGAGTAAGCGGGTAGAGGGATTGCGTTATCGCTCAGTAGTTCGATTTTGAGGTTGGCGTTTTCACCCAAGCCGTCGGCGTTCACAAAAAAACGATGCGATTTCTTCCCGTTCAGGTTGATGGCTTTGGTGAGGAATTCACTTTTGATCTTGGGTAGCTGGTAGTTGCCTTTGCCCTTTGTCGTTTCGTCGACTCTTAATGTGGCGAATCGATCGCGGGGCAGTGTTACAATGCCGACGCCTCCACGCGGCGGTGAACCTTGCCAGTTGCGGGGATCCCAAGTGCCATAATAAATGTAAGTCTGATCGCCAATGTTTTCGAATCCCTGTCCCTGCAATAGACCGCCTTGATCCCAGTCACCGTCTTTGCCTCGTTTGAGGAACACCCATTCGTGGGCCGGCTCACGAAACTGAACGCCATCATTGCTGACGACAAAACCAAGGTCGACGGTTACATCCTTCCATTCTTTTGCGCCGTGCCAGATTCCTGAAATACCCACTAGCACATTTCCGCGATTCCATACGCTCACGCCTTCATGGTTCTGTTCCCCTTCACGGCTGCGTCCTGGTCCGAGTAGTTTGTGCTGAATGTCGCGCACAAAACCTATCGTGCTGGCATGTGACCAGTTTACGAAGTCGGGTGAGATAAACTGCCGCACCACGCGCCCATGATAGGGACGCGAAGCCACGATCGCGTTCTGACCATTCAGATAATACAGGCCATCCCACTTGTAGAGTCCGCCGACCGGCTCGAAATGCAACGCCGGTAAAACCATGTCTTTTTGTGGCAACTCTGCATCCACGGGTTTTGAATTGATCAACAGCTTCCAGGTCAAACCATCGGCACTTCCATAAGGGGCGAATGTTCCCAGCCGCACGTCATTCTTGGGAAACCAGACATGCGCCCCCATTTTATACCTTCGATTCGGGTCGGGATCATCTGGATCATACAATACCTTAACGTTAACGGTTCCGAGTCGAGGTTCCATCAGCACTAGATTGTTATTTCGATTCCCGTTGTATTCAGCCAGACTCAGCTTTGGCTTGGTCCACTTTACACCATCTTTGCTTTCAGCATAAGCCACGCGCCAGGGTGACGATCGCGGCACAGTTTTATCGAGCCGATCATTGCCCGCCGCCACGTACCACATGCGATACGTATCGCCGACACGAATGACCGAGCCGTAAAATTGCACTGCCCAGGAATCGGGAGTCCCTGCTTTACCGCGGCGCACTACCGGATTTGCAGGATGCCTTTTCGGCGATCGCATTTCCCGCTTGAGATTCTGGGTAAACGGGATCGAGACATTATCGAAGGCAAACAGCGTGATTGCTTTGGTTTCATCAAAATAGCCAGCATCTTCCGCCGCCGATTTCTCAACCAGACAACAGAGCAAAACTACAAAACAGAAAAACCGAATCAAGCACAGCATTAACGAGCCCCCCATGAATCCAAGGTTGAGAAAGACTCATTCAGTGTAGAGAATTGTAGATGGGAATCAATGATAGAGCGAATTAATGAATGGTGCAATTAACCGATACGCGTAATCACGATGCAACAAGCGACATCTTATTCCGCAAGCTTGCCTCCATCGGCCTTGAAAACTTTGAGCACGATTTTCATCCCTTCCTTCTGTTCGGGAGTTACTTCGAATGTCTTGTCTGGAACCGTTTCATAATGTACCGTTACTTTGTTGGATGAGATGATATCTTCAATCATTTTCAATTGCGATTTTTTTAAAGAACGATCGTATAATTTCCAACCTTGAAGTATTCTTGCCATGTCGATAAATTGTCTACCCAGCCCTCTGTCCTCTAAAGTCAAAAGATCACTCTCTGGAATATCCGCACCCGTTTCTAGTTTTTTAACGAGATTGTTCAGCATATCCTTAATAATTTTTGGTTGACTGTCATAGGCGATATTAAATCGTTTCCGGCTTTCCTCATCGGACTGTTCTTTCTGCTTAAGTGTAAACTTTAGAAATTCTGTTTGAGCTGTTTGAATCTCCTGATACTGCTCCCTGGCCAAAGCAAGCTCCTTAAGCAGTTTCGTGACTTCCTCTTTCGCTTTATTTTTACTGTCAGCTTCATCAACTTTGGTTTGTGTTGCCTGAATCAGCTTCTTGGCCTCAGCCAGTCTTTTTTTAAACGCTCTTTTTTTTACATCAATCTCGCTGATATCGACTATTCTGTATTTGGTAGTATCTGTTTTGATAATAAAACCATACATCATCGAGGTATCCCCATAAGAAGACTTTTCTGGTAAGAATAGGGATAACTGCAAATAAATTGTAATGGGCTGGCCTGAGTTGGTTGATGTATAATTGAGCTGAAAATTCTTATTTTCGAATTTTGAAATCGAATTTGCTGGATGCCTCACAAATTTTCTATATGAATAGTCATAATCAATTTGTCGATATCGAAGCAAATTAGAACGAAGATAGTCCAGTTCAGAAATGGGCTCCATTGTTACTTCAATCCGCTTCCACTTATTTTCTACAAGACGGATTACTCCCAGTTTCAGTTCATCCTTGTAGGTAATTTTTTGGAGGATATTGTCTGCGTCTGCAGGAGTTCTGAGTAATTTGCCATTGACAATTCGAATCAGATCATGAAATTCCAGATCTGCTGTATGAGCGCGCGAAAATTTTTTCACCGATTGCACAATCAGAGCATTCCCCGTGCGGGGAGGAAATTTGGGAATGTCCTCACCCGCTTTTTTGAGTGACTGTTTATATTCGAAAACAGTCATTGTTTCGAAACCCATCTCATAAGATTTCACAGGATTTTCAGCATGAGTTGTAGCCGCAGACATAAACGAAATCGCGATGAAAGTTACGAATTTATTCATGATTGAATCTCCCGATAAATCTCGATGGTGCAATTCGGTTACTACCAAACCATAATGCTACTTTTGTCCATTATGTGTACACGAAATCCTAATCTCAAGTGATACTACAAAAAAAGTGCCCTTGAAGTCTGATTGTGGTTAGTTTTTATAGAATATCAAATAACACAATTCCAATGTCAAAGTTTGACATAAAAAGAAACTCTCCTATACTAACGGGTAGTACCAGTTAAATGGGAGAAAACATAATGAGTACCAACATATCTTTGACTCCGGAGATTGAAGCATACGCACAAAGTATGGTAGCCAGCGGATATTATAAATCCGTCAGTGAATTTGTCAGGGAAGCAATCAGGCTTCATCGAAAGCATGAACAACTCTACTTGCGGGAATTACACAAAGAGTTGAGTTTGGCGTCCGATCAAATAGATCATGGCCAGACTGAGCCGCACAATATGCAGGCAATCATTGACGAAGTTCATGCAGAGCGCCAAGCACGGAAAAAATGACCACTCTCCTGAAAATCAGTCATACATTGATCGCACGTGCCAAATTAAAAGAAATCTATGCTTATTCCTGTGATCACTGGGGAGAAAAGGTCGCCCAGAAATATATGGATGACCTGGAGGCTGCGATCCAGCAGGCGGCGCGCGAACAGGGCGGAACAAAAAGTAATCCTGACTTTAGCACACGCTTTACTTACTCTCCAGCGCGGAAGCATTATCTCTTTTTTGAAATCCGGGACGATACACTGTTTCTCGCTACCATTTTTCATGCGGTGATGAATATCAAAGAACGTCTGGCTGAAGAAATGGACGAGATTAAACGCGAACTTGAAGAGACGACTGATGAATAATCAATCTTCAATCGTATCCTTCCACACGCTACCTGCCAGACTATGAAAGCGTCCAACCATCCGGCAGGACGGTGCCTTTGGGCACAACGATAATACCGTCGCGGATCAAAACGTCTGTATGGTCGAAGTCCTGATCGGTGTGGCCTTTGAGTTCGACGCGGGCATTTTTTCCGATGCGACAGTTTTTATCCACGATCGCCCCATCGATGTAAGCGCCTTCAGCGATGCCGATGGGGGGCAGATTGTCGGGGTTGGCTTTGGAATCGTCCTGATAGAAGTCGGCTCCCATCAGTACGGAATTACGAATCGTTACGTTTTTGCCAATCCGACAACGCAGGCCGATCACGCTGTTTTCAATGACAGTTCCTTCATCGATTTCACATCCGTCGGCGATCAGGCTGCGATTAATCGTCACACCTTCACAACGAGTGGGCGGCAGAAATCGGGGACGGGAATAGATGGGGGCCTTCTCAACCACAAAATCGAAGGGTGGGTTGGGATGGGCCAGCGCCAGGTTGGCTTCGTAAAATGAGCGGATCGTACCGATGTCTTCCCAGTAGCCATCGAATAGATGCGCGTGTACCTGATGCGTGCGAATGGACATCGGAAATATTTCTTTTCCGAAGTCTTCATATTCCGTTTTCTTTAACAGATCGACCAGCAAATCGCGGTTGAACAGATAAATGCCCATGCTGGCCAGACAGTCGCGTCCATTACTTTCAATGCCCTGCTGATCAATCCATTCGGGGGATGTGCGGACCATCGCAAGATCTTCTTCAGTCTGTGGCTTTTCCAGAAAGCCTTCCACGCGTCCTTCATCGTTCACTCGCATAATGCCAAACGCTGATGCCTGCTCGCTGGAGAGCGGCACCGTGGCAATAGTGACATCCGCATTCGACTCGATATGCGTCTGCAGCATTTTCTGATAGTCCATGCGATACAATTGGTCGCCAGAAAGAATCAGGACATATTCGATGCCCGATTGTTCGATGACGCGGATATTTTTACGAACGGCATCAGCAGTGCCCTGATACCAGTCGGTCCCTTCCATCGTCTGTTGCGCCGCCAGAATTTCCACGAACCCGCCACCAAACGAATCGAACTTATACGTCTGTCGAATGTGACGATGCAGACTGACCGAATTGAATTGTGTGATCAGATAGATGCGGCTCAAATCGCTATTAATGCAGTTCGAAATCGGTATATCAATCAGGCGATATTTTCCTGCCAACGGAACTGCTGGTTTCGAGCGAAGTTGTGTGAGTGGAAACAGACGTGTGCCTTTACCTCCGCCGAGAATAAGACTGACTACATTTTTCATGGACTGACCTGGTTTCTAGTGTTCTATGCACCCGATATCTTGAATTCGTACACTTATATATGCAAATCTGAATTACAGTTTGCCTGTTTTTGTTCTTTGATTCTTTTTTACTTCTCTCTTTCATGGTACTCAGAATTCCGCCTGCAAACCAGTTTATAAAGACCTGTACTCTGATTGCTATGCAAAGTTTTTTCCAGCAAGAATCAAATCTGTATTGATCAGGCAAATTGGGAGAATCACAGGCTGTAAACTGGTTAACCAGAGCGTTAAGATAAGGTGAAATCTTCATCTGCCACCTGATTATTGCCTCATATTCTCGTCGAGGAGTGTCACTGTGTTTCCTGTCCACTGTCTGAAAATGTTGTCTTTCCATCAACGGGTACTGCATACCGTCTGCCTCTTTTTACTGACGTTGATCGCCCCTCAAACCGGTTTTTCCGAAACTCCTTACACACCTGCCATCGCCGAGGCCTCAAAAGAAGGCGTACAGGCGATTCAGGGTTTCCGCGTTCCCAAAGGAATGCAGGTCAGCCTGTTCGCTGCTGAGCCACTTCTGGCTAACCCGGTGGCATTTTGCATTGATGAGCAGGGACGCTTTTTTGTGGCGGAAACATTTCGTCAGGGAAAAGGAGTGGAAGACAATCGTGGCCACATGAACTGGCTTCACGATGATCTGGCTCTGGAATCGGTCGAAGAGCGACTGGAAATGTTCAAGAAACATCTCAAAGATGAAATCAAACAATACGGACTCGAGCATGACCGCATCCGCCTGGTGGAAGATCGAGACCATGACGGAACAGCAGACCATGCCAGCGTATTCGCGGACGGTTTCAATGGCATTCTGGATGGCACAGGCGCCGGTGTGCTTGCGCGTGGAGGCAATGTGTATTACACCTGTATCCCACATCTCTGGAAACTGAGTGACACGGCCAACGAAGGCAAAGCGACACTACGTGAAAAATTGAGCAGCGGCTACGGTGTGCGGGTTGCCTTTCGCGGACATGATTCGCATGGTTTGAAAATGGGCCCCGATGGTCGGCTCTATTTCAGCATCGGCGACCGAGGATACAACATAAAGACCAAAGAAGGCAATCATCTGTTTCGGCCCGGTACGGGAGCCGTCTTCCGTTGCAATCTGGATGGCAGCGAACTGGAAGAATTCGCTTATGGATTACGAAATCCGCAGGAACTGGCATTTGACGATTACGGAAATCTTTTCACCGGCGATAACAATTCCGACAGTGGAGATAAAGCACGCTGGGTGTATGTTGTTGAAGGAGGCGATACCGGGTGGCGTATGTATTATCAATACCTCACGGATCGCGGACCATTCAACCGGGAAAAGATCTGGCATCCCGCGCATGCAGGACAGCCCGCATACATGGTGCCACCTATTATCAATCTGGCAGATGGCCCTTCGGGCCTGGTACATTATCCGGGCGTTGGTCTTTCCGATCGCTACAAAGGACACTTCTTTCTTGCCGACTTCCGAGGAACGCCGGCAATGAGCGGCATTCGCTCATTCGCTGTCAAACCCAAAGGGGCCTCATTTGAATTGACCGACTCGCATGAGTTTATCTGGTCGATCCTCGCCACTGATATCGATTTCGGATATGAGGGTAGCTTGTATATCAGCGACTGGGTTAACGGATGGAATGGATTGGGTAAAGGTCGTATCTATCGCTTTACAGATACGAAACATGCTGAAGCAGCCACGCAGGCACATTCGGCAGAGATCATGAGAGCCGGTTTTGCAGAACGCTCTATTGAAGAACTCGTCCGTTTACTGGAACATCCTGATCAGCGAATCCGCACAGAGGCACAATTTTCTCTCGTTGATCGAAATGCCCTTGATACTTTACAAAATGTCGCGTTGAATTCGAATCAGCAACTCTCCCGCCTGCATGCGATTTGGGGTATCGGCCAACTGGGACGCAAAACTGGCTCTGCCGTATCGGGCATTCAAGGTCTGTTCAACGATTCCGATAGCGAAGTCCGCAGCCAAACCGCGAAAATCACAGGAGAAGCGGACTGGAAAGTTGCGACACCCGCCCTCATCTCGCTGTTATCAGATGCGAATGCCCGCGTGCAATACTTTGCCGCTTTGGCACTTGGAAAACTTCAAGCCTCGGACGCGATTCCCGCTCTGTTTGAATTGCTCAAGAGAAATAATAACGCCGATGCCATGCTGAGGCACGCGGCGATATTGGCTCTGGCCCGCATTGGTGAAGCCGCCCCATTGATTGCCGCTGCGAAAAACGAATCAGCGGCAGTACGTCTGGCTGCGGTCGTAGCACTCAGAAGGCTGCAGCGAAAAGAGGTTGGTCTCTTTTTACAGGACGCTGATCCATTGGTGGTTCTCGAAGCGGCTCGCGCGATCAACGATGAACCAATCACCGCCGCCCTGCCCGATCTGGCAGCAGTTTCGGTTCGGCCTGATTTATCTGACGCACTCGTACGACGCGTGATGAATGCCAATTTCCGTCTGGGAGCCACTCATAACGCAATAACAATCGCAAAAATTGCCACAGAACACAAATTTCCCGAAGCATTGCGACTGGAAGCGATTGAAGAACTGAATCAATGGAACGAACCTTCGCCTCTCGACCGGGTTCTGGGTCGCTGGCAACCGTTCAAAAAACGCGAAGCCATCGAACTGGCCGGCATTGCAGGACCTATTGTGACAGATCTATTTCAAAGTTCGGATAAAATCAAAGAAGCGGGTACAGTCCTGGCAGCTAGATACGGCATTCAAGAAGCTGCACCGCAGTTGGCGAAAATGGTTGTCGATACGAACGGTCCGGTAGATGTGCGCGTCGCATCTTTAAAAGCCTTAGACAAACTCTCCTACCCGAAAATTACCGATGTCGCACAAACGGCGATCAAAGACAATAAATCTGCGTTGCGGGTGACCGGCAGAAATATTCTGGCCAAACATCAACCTAACGAAGCCATTCCATTTCTGGAACAAGCCATCGAAACAGGCCTTACCATGGAAAAGCAGGGAGCCATCCAGACCCTGGCTGGCATGCAGACGCCTGCAGCAACGGAGATCTTAGTTCGCTGGATGAAACGATTGAACAAACAGAATGTCCCCGCAGCAATACAATTAGATTTATTAAATGCAGCCAGGCAGAAGCAGACATCCGAGTTGGATCGTCTGCGAGAAGAATTCGAACAGAGCCGCCCCAAAGATGATGTAATCTCAAACTATATTGAAACGCTGGCTGGCGGCAACGCAACTCGTGGACGCGATATCTTTTATGGTCGCAGTGATACTTCATGCCGCCGTTGTCATAAAATAAATAACAACGGAGGCGAAGTCGGTCCCGATTTATCTTCGATCGGCATTGACAAGGATCGACGTTATTTACTGGAGGCAATGGTGGCTCCGAACAAAGCGATTGCGAAAGGATTTGAGACGGCAGTGCTGGCATTGGACGACGGTAAAGTCATCGTTGGCATTGTACGAAAGGAAACAGACAAAGAAATCATTTTAATGGATTCCAAAGGTACGATCAGTCGTATCGCGAAAGAAGAGATTGATGACAGGGCTTCGGGGAAATCAGCGATGCCGGAAGAAATTGTCAAACAGCTCAGTAAAGATGATTTGCGGGATCTGGTTGAGTATCTGGTACAGCGAAAACAAAAAAAGAAAGCAACCGCTACAGGACACGAAAAATAAAATCTGTCGTGAGTATTGAAAATTAAATATCGAATCAACTCCTTGTTTTGCGTATTGCGACTTAGTAAAATAAAGAGATAACAGATTAGAGGAATATGCCTCTGTCATGTTGATTCAAAATCGTGAGTTGACCCTACAAATACTAAACTGGGGACCCCCGAAATTCGGCCGCGTGTAAATCCGGTATATCCGGCTCACACAACCCGGGTTATCAGGTTCCCACTTTGCAATCACGGGTTCTAATACACCCGCGTCTGAATCACGTGGCGGAGGTTTTTTTATGGGCTTGTTTGACGAGCAGGAATCCAGGAATCTGGAAAAGGCCCGGCCTTTGGCGGCGCGGATGCGTCCTCTGTCACTGGAAGAGTTCTCTGGTCAGCAGCATTTTTTAGGCGAGGGCAAGTTACTTCGTCGGATACTGGCTGCAGACCGCATCGGATCGCTGATTTTCTATGGGTCTCCGGGAACCGGAAAAACGTCCCTCGCGGAACTCATCGCTCTCCAATCGGATCGACGTTTTGAATCACTCAATGCCGCATCAGCCGGTATCAAAGAAGTCCGTGCAGCGTTAGATCGAGCACGTGACGAACTGGCAACGGGTGGAAAACAGACGATTCTGTTTATCGATGAATTACATCATTTCAGCAAAGTCCAGCAGGATGTTCTCCTTCCCGATGTAGAATCGGGTGTGGTCGCATTGATTGGCGCGACGACATCCAATCCTTTTTTCTCTCTCGTTTCCGCATTAATCAGCCGCAGCCAGATCTTTGAATTTCAACCATTAACGCCCGATGACATTCGCAATTTAATGGAAAGGGCGCTGAACGACGAAAAACGGGGGCTGGCGCGCTACAACGTATCCGTTGAGCCGGAGGCAATGGATTTTCTGATTGAAGTCTGCGATGGTGATGCCCGGCGCTCTCTGAATGCGTTGGAAATCGGCGTATTATCTCTCTATGGTACGGAAAGAAAATTCGATCTGGAGGTGGCTCAGGAATCGATTCAGAAAAAGGCAATCCAGTACGATCAGGATGGCGACAATCATTATGATTCAGCGAGTGCCTTGATCAAAAGTATGCGAGGCAGTGACCCTGACGCCGCCTTATATTGGTTAGCACGTATGATTGAAGCCGGCGAAGACCCCAGATTCCTGGCACGTCGAATCGTGATTGCCGCTGCCGAAGATGTAGGAAACGCAGACCCGACCGCCTTGATTCTGGCAACCTCAACTTTTGACGCGATTGAAAAAATTGGCATGCCGGAAGGCCGGATTCTACTTGCTCAGGCCGTTACTTATATTGCAACCGCTCCAAAATCGAATGCCTCATATACCGCCATTGATGAGGCCCTGAATGATGTCAGGAATAAAACACTACTCCCGGTACCAATTCATTTAAAGGACAGTCATTATTCTGGTGCCGGTCAATTGGGGCACGGCGAAGGATACCAATATGCACATGCATCTGAAGAGGGCTGGGTCGATCAGGAATATCTCGGTGTCGAGAAAGAATACTATCATCCCGTAGATCGGGGTTTTGAAGCCACCATTCGCAAACGGCTCGACGTCTTTAAGCAAAGACGAAAAAAAACAGGAACGGATGATAACAACCATTCCTGATCTCCCCCTCTGAAGCAGCACTTCAATTGCTCTCGCCTGTATCCAGGTTTATTCCAGCGTCTCCAAAGCCATTTGGATCAAGTAAATGAGTATCGAAACGGCAATGATGAAAATGGACGCGTTCTAGCAAAGCGGCTGCTGTTTCAAACCGACGATCGTGATCGCCTTGGCAACTTCCCGTTCCTGCAATAACCCTTCCAGGTTCGGCATAAAATCTACCGACATATACCATTGCATCAACACATCAAACATCGGTTCAATTTCTTCTTCATGAATCCCAAACTCTTCCTTCATGGGCAATGCTTCTTCTGGTGACATATCCTGAAATTGGCTAATCAGTAAAAAGTCACCTTCATTTGAAAGATTCAAATGAAGATTGCGAACTTCCGAGGAAAGAAAATGATCAATGGCGATGTGGACGTCTAAAGGGCCTCCTTGCAGGTAACGTCGAGCTTCCTCTGGCTGTTCATCAATAATGCGGGCAGCCGTTTCGCAGACAGAGTAAACCACGCTCTCATCAACCAGATCCCCCTGGACCTGCTCGCTGGCCAGATGCTTGGCCCAGGTTACCGATAAGAGATCCAATTGCACATGCGGTGGCACACTTCGCAGGAAAGGAACTTCGGTCAGATATCCAAAAGATTCAAACGGATCATCACCAACCTGCTTAGCCAGAGCGATTCTTTCCAGAGTATCCATGAATGCAATCCGGAATGCGATGTAGCTGAGAAATGTTTGTGGCAGAACGTCTTTTGATATTGTGAGCATATTTTTTATCGCTTGGCAAAAGTGGTAAATCTCAAATACTTCATGCAGTGACTAAACTGAAATCATTTGGCACTGTCACGAACTCAAATTCATTTGTTTGTGAGCAGCTATTACTTTGCCAGAGAGGTATCCCAAACACAATAAAAATGTTTTGAAAAATCTCCGAAATTCGAGGGATCGATTAAAGTGCATGACTCTCTGTCAACACTGTAAAACAGGGCCTAAATTACTCATCGAAACATAGTTCGCGTAAATCACGTAATCGTTAGTCTGACGCTGATTGCTATAACCGTTACATCTCATTACGAAAGGCACCTGTTATAATACTTGGCGCAATTTTGAATTCATCACAGCGCCATAATGAGGGAATATTTGCTCACCAGACTGATCCATCAACGCCCACAGAGCATCATGGTCTGTACTGTGATTAGCATCCTCTACTCCCGTCTCCAGCTTCATAGCTGTCCGTGGCCAATCGGATAAAACTGGGATTCGCTTTCACTATTTGCGTAGGCTCTGGTCGAGTGAGTCGGTTTGTATCAATTGTGAATACGGGAACATTTTTGGCACCAGTGATTCAGTCGTATTTTCGTAGGAAAATTCAGGGTCTTCTGAAGAAATTTCCAAATACGTGAGACGATTGGGAAGCAGGGGAATGCAGCCTTTGACACGGTAGCGTGCTGCATTCCCGAATTCCAATATCGCGATGGCAGTGAAAGCATCGTTAATGCGTGACGACGATGTGAAATCCATTGCATTCAGAATTCACGATAATTTCCTCTATGATACAAATTAAACCTGACTCAATTTTTCATCATCAACTTTCAGATTGTCTGATGATTCCTGTTCCAGCTGCTGGATTCTGAAGATCGCATCATTGAATGTTTTCAGACAATTTCCATCAGCCATTTTCTCGAAAATTCGCAAGCGGTCCAAAGTACGTTCGACGTTTGGCTTTAATCCGGTAAAGAATACGATTGCCCCCTGTCGATGTGCTTTTTCAACAATATCATCGAGCAAATAGGCACCTGACATATCTACCATCGGCACCCGCGCCATACGAATAATCAGATATTTGTAATCGACCAGAGCAGAAGAAGCCCGATAAACAGTATCTGAGACACCAAAGAACAGAGGTCCTTCCAGCCGTAATTTGAGAACTTTTTCCTTGAGTTCTTCCGGCATGGTAACATCTGCGGGTAAGGCACGATCGATTTGATTCAAACTGACCACTTCCTGCTCGTATGCCTGCCCCAGTTCCTGCACGATGCGAACAAAGGCAATCGTGATTCCAACACCCATCGCCACTAGTAAATCGACAGAAATAGTCAGAATTAAGACCGTCCAGAAACAGACCGAATCGGTTAAAGGCATGCGGTGCAAAACAGGCAATACGCGATAATCGATAATGTCGATGCCCACTTTAAGCAGAATGCCCGCCAGACATGCCATGGGGATATAACTGGCATAGGGTGCCAGGCCCAGCATCAGCGCCAATAGCACCAAGCCATGAACGATTGATGCGAGACCGGTTTTACCGCCACACTTGACATTAGCAACGGTCCGCATGGTGGCAGTCGCCGTCGTCACGCCGCCGACAACGCCACAGGCCAGATTGGCAATTCCCTGCCCGAATATTTCACGATCACTGTTATGTCGCTCACCGGTCATGTTGTCGCCAACCAGACAGGTCAGCAATGAATCAAAAATACAAAGCCCCGCTAATGCAAAGGCCCCACCTATCATTTCACCGAACCGAGTAAAATCGGGAATATATAAATGTGGCATGCCGACTGGCATCTGGGCGATATATTCGATGTCATTAAAATGAAATATGTGTGCAATACTGGTTCCGACAATTAAACCCAGCAGCGGTGCCGGCAACCATTGTTTCTTCGTAATGCGCGGCCATACCAAAATTGTAATGAATGTTGTCAGAGAAATAATCAGCGCATGCGGTTTTTCATGCATGACATCATAGGGAATTTGTTTGATGGCATCGATGACGGAATTCGGTGTCGCAAAACCCAGCATAGGTGGAAGTTCGAGCAGGATAATAATCACACCGATCCCACACATAAACCCGGACACCACCGAATACGGTGTGTAGTAGATGAAACGTCCAATTTTCAATAACGCCAGCGCGATACAGACAAGGCCGCTTAAAAACACCATCGACATGGCGAATACGATATCGGGCTCGCCGGTTGCCAGTTTGGTTGCTGCGATAATCGCTGCTAACTGAACTACTTTGGGTCCGGTCGGGCCACTGACACCCGTATTGGAGCCTCCAAACAGGCCGACTAGAATTCCACCACAAATGGCGGCCCACATTCCAGCTTCTGCACCCAGGCCGGAAGCGACTCCAAAGGCCAGCGCCAGAGGCATCGCGATCACAGCAACCGTAATTCCGGCCAGGATATCATTGGGAATATTCGTGTGCATAATTTTGATGTTATGCCAGGGATTAAAATCGTTCAGATAGGTCTTTAGATTAAATTTGGATTGATCGGGATCAATTTGCGACATGAAAGTGGTCCATTATAAAGATTGTGCCTGTGAATAGATCTCAGGTAGGATGAAAATAAATACCGCTTACTCGAGGCAGGTAATCAGTGGTATTGATCCATGCCAAAAACACATCGATCAAAAATGAGATTAACGAGCGCAGTAAAAAGAAATTTCAGTGAATTCTGAAAACGTGAAGTTGCTGGTTGAAAACCGAGCATGCTTCAGCAGGCGACAGGCGGGCCGCGAGAGTCGTGTCTTTCATAACGGTCCCATTCTTGTGCAATGATCACAGAGTGATGCACCCGGGAACTCGTTAATGAAATCTCAATTGAGAATTCTGCATCCTGGATCAAAGTATCTTCTTCACCGACTTCTTCACTTTCTTCCATCTCAAACTCAGAATAGAACCAGTCTGTGTTTGAAACAGGGAAATCAGTGAAGGCCGGACCGCCAAATAGAAAAGCCATGTCCAGTAAAAACACTGTACACATAGCAGTTAACAGAGATTGGCGGGAGAATTGGACCATTGTTGGATGATATTTTATACTTATTGCTTTGTCAATGCTCGGTTTATGACCTAACTTATTACAGGTGCGTCTGTCATGTTCGCTTGGAGGTGAGAACTCCTAAGTTCTTTCCAAGTCACCATTATATCGTATTTTCGATGCTGATCAGCATTCACAATAGTTGTTTGTCTTGTGAGAATATAAGCAACATCGACAAAGTGTGTCATATATTGAAGTATGGTCTGATAGGAAGAGAATACCAATTATGCAGTCTGAGTTTTGAAACCAGTCTGCCTGCCAAACCATCTCATTAATTTCCCAAATTGAATATCAAACAGAGCATTTTGCTCTGAATCCCGAAAGCTTGAGGGGCTGATGAATATTTTAAATCGTCGTAATCTGATGCGTTGTTCTTTGATCGCCATCGTTTTGGTGGTCAGCGGCTTAAGCTTGAGCAACCAAAATGCTTCAGCACAATCCATGAAAGAAGAGTTATGTGATTGCTCACCAGAATTAACGGTCTTATTACGGGTGAATGATGTACGACGGACTGCCGATCTGGTGAAGAAATCAGGGGGGAAAGTCCTCTATGACCCCAACCTGGGAATTGGGAATGACATTCCGTTTCTTGTAGTGAATCTCCCCCCCACCAAACTGAACGATAAAAAATTCATCGAGTCTTTAAAACTTCCTTCCGGAGTGATGGAAGAATTACTACCACAAAAAATTGTTCCCCAGGCAGAACCAACAGTAACAACGGCAGCAGAGGGAACCAAAACGCCAGAATTACAAGCAGCGCCGGAACCGGATTTTGATTCGCTGTATGTTCCTCTGGAAGACATCAAGATACCCACACTGCGAAAAAGAGTTGCCGGCAAAGGTCTTGGCGAAGGCACAATTGTCGCGATTATCGATACAGGCATTGATACCAGCCATCCTGTATTTCAAGATCGCGTGATTTACTGGAATGATGCAACACGCGAAGGCCGGATGAAACTGACGCGCATGCGGCAACTCGATGGCAAAATCGAAATTGAACCGCGCAAGTTCATCGCCCTTCCTGAAACAATCAAAGACCTTGACTATGTTTTCTTTGGTTACATTGATGAGAAAAAACTTGGATTTCAACAGGGAGATATCTGGACCACTCTGGGAAAAGAAGGCGTTGACATAAATCGCAATGGAACCAAAGACGACAAACTTATGGTTGTGGTCGCTTCCATCCCCAATCCGATACTGAAAAAAGAAGCTGAGAAGAAGGAAGCAGAGAAAAAAGAGGCAGAAAAAAAAGCAGCAGAGCAGAAAAAAACGGAAACGGATAAAGAGAAAAAAGAGCCCGAACCCGCCAAACCAATCGTCGCAAAAAAGCCGGATCTGGAAAAGCGGGATCTGCCCAAAGAATACACACTGGCATTTGTTGACGTGGATATGGATGGCAAGTTCAGTAAAGAGGAAGCCAAGACCCCCACCATCGACTTCAATACCGCACGAAAAATGCAAAAAGAAGGCATTAAAGTTCCCTATCAGAATATGTTGGAATTTCCATCAAGAACAAAACGCATTGCCTATCCGCTGTTGTTCCGTCCTGACGCCAAAAAACAAGTTACAGAAATTACAATCGCCTTCGATCAACAGTCTCATGGAACACACGTAGCCGGGATCGTGGCTGGAAGTGGGCTACAAATTGAAGGCGCTGCCCCGAAAGCCGAACTGATGGCCATTAAAGTTTGTTCGGGTCGTAGTTGTACCGATCAAGCCATCATCCGAGGACTGATTGCAGCCTTTTTTAATCCAGAAGGTTATGTTCCCGACGTTGTGAATATTTCGCTGGGCAGCCATGAAGGTTATGTCAAACGTCCGCTGAGTATTCTGATTCAGGATTTATCAGCTAAGTTCGGCACCACGTTTTTCATATCGGCTTCAAATGATGGCCCCGGCTATCGCTCGATTAACGGGCTGGGAGGTTCGAGTCCTGCCGTCTTCGTCGGCGCTCATGTTTCCTCCAATACCTTGAGAGAACATTATCGTCTGGCGAACGGAGTGAATGCTCCCGAACATGGATTACTATTCTTTTCCTCACTAGGGCCTTCCTATACGGGAGAAATGCGGCCTAATATTGTTGCCCCTGGTTCTGCGCTGTCATCGACTCCTTTAAACTCCGATGGATCGAGCATGTTTAACGGAACGAGTATGTCGTCTCCTATCGCAGCCGGCGCTGCAGCCGCCATGTTGTCACTGATTAAAGCTGACAAAGAATATGAAAAAGTACTGGAACGACAGAAAAAGAAAATTGAGGCTATTCGAAAAAAGTCGTCAGACAGTCGATATTCGCTCACTTCACTGGCATTAAGTATGAGGTTGGCACTCGAAAATTCGGCTACACGGATGACAGGATTTACTTATGCCCAGCAGGGAGCCGGGTTGATCAATATCGATAAAGCCTATTCAGAATTCCTCAGGCTGGCAAAGCTAACCGTCGATTCCAAAAAACAGACGGCTGAGTTCAGTATTAATAGGTATTCCAAATTTAACCGACTCTACGACCGATCCAATGATATTGCAGCTCACAAAAAAGTAGACCTCAGCCTGAATATCGATGGCGAGGTTTCTGATCGAGAGAGTCTGTTATTGAAAAACACACCCGCGATTGTAAAACTCGAAAAAGTCGAAGTCCAGGACACCGATGGCACTGTGACCATTCTGGATGTGAACGGCAACAAGGAAAAAATTCCATTTTCCATTGCTTTACCCGGTAAAGAAGAAGCGCAGGGCAATGAAATTTCTCTCGTACTCTCGAACAATGTGAAATCGTTCTTTTACAGCACACGCAAACGAGAGTTGATGGAAACCGGAAAAACATATCTGGCTTATTACACTGTGACACAACATGGCGAACGTGAATTCAGCTTCCTGGACGTCGTTCATAAGCCCATTGAGTTATCTGATCTTAAAACGGAAGTCAGTCTCCCGGGACTCGCATTACAGGACTCTGATCGTATTGCCGCGTTTGTGGTTCCACAAAAAACGATTTCAGCCGGTGCCTACCACCGTTACCCGATTGCCGTCACGCGACGTGATAGCAGCTTGACGGTCATGCTCGGTTTTGATGCTAAAAGCTCAGGACGTCTGCTGGTTAGCGTATTTGATCCTGATGGTGACGAAATCGGCTATCGCGTTATTCAACAGACATCTCAGTTAGGAGGCGACCGATCCAATGCGACTCTGACTGTAGCCACGAAGGAAGAAGGCATCCATGAAGTTGTCGTAAGTACCTATAGCGGGAACTGGTTGAATGAGTCTAAATATGACATGCTGATTGAAGCACAGCGTTTCCGTGCTTCGAATGATAAGCTGAGTTTCTCCACTGTGGATTCCGGAAAAGAATCCGAAAAACTAATGACATTTTCTAACTCTTCAGGGCAAGTCAGAAGTATGAGTGCCAGTCTGGGAAGCCTCACTCGCATCGTACCACAGGATAAGTTTCCAATTCTGGCTAACTATCGCACATTCCGAAAACTGGATATTCCAGAGTGGAGACCGGAAAGTGGTGAAAGCAGAACAACCAGCGTTCGACTGAATTTTCCACCCGATGATAAAAAATATAAAGGCTTCAGCGGGCGTATCGATCACCGTCTGTATAAAAAAGGACCAGACGGTAAGATGGTCGTTGCCTATAAAGGATCGTTCTACGGTAGAGGAAAATCATTTAGCAGTGTTCCTCGACCAGAGCCAGGCAAATCAAACGAAACTCTGTATGCTGCCATCGACACCTTCTTTACGATTCCCTCAGATGAAGGATTAAAACAGAGTGCGGGCACCGTAACATTAGACGCCTCATTCCCTGGAATCCCTGTAAAAATGGATGGTTCCTTCGGACTCAGTATTCTGACTGTCGGCAGACCGGACGTTTATATCCTAAAAATCAAAGCACCACAAAAGTTGATTGATGCCTCTGCTGCAAAAACCAATCATACCACCTCATCACAGGCAACCTTGGAAATCCCCACAAAAATCGGGGGCGTTTCAAAAATCAAGATCACCTTACCGGTTACTGTGACACCAGACATTAAATCAACACTCGCGAAGCAACTCATTCGATCTACAATCAGTATTTCGACGAGTGACTCCCGAATTTCTAAATCCATCCCAATTGAAATATCACAATAGATTATCCATCAGAATTGAGACCCTCTATTATGGCTCTGGCTCCCAGAACGGGCTCGTTTAAAACCATTTCATTCGAAGTTCTTGAAAGCCATTTAATTACTTTCACATACGAAGCAGAGATTTCTGTCTTATCGACCCCTTCTCTGATTTGGTTTCTGGAACAGGCTGCGTTACAATTTCTGGAACCGTGGCTTGATGACAAGTCTCTGAGCGTCGGCACCCATGTGGAAGTGGAACATTTGGCACCCACTCCCCTCGGAGCCAGCGTGAATTGCACGGCGAAACTCATCTATCAGGATGGTCCCGTATATCGATTTAGCATCGAAGCATATGCAGGGCAGGATAAAATTGCAAAAGGTATTCACTCCCGCCGCATCATTCAAGCCAGTCAATTAATCAAACGTTTACAGGCCAGATAGACCGCCCGCAGAAAGGGAAGACATGATTTTTGTCATCGCAGATATAGAACTAGCAGAAGGAAAACAGGCCGCCTTTCTGGAAGCCTTTCATCAGCTTGTACCACAGGTTTTGGCGGAAGAGGGTTGCATCGAATATGGGCCTGCCGTCGATGAAGAAACAGACATTCCCGTACAGATCATGAATGGCAACCAGATCGTAACAGTCATGGAAAAGTGGGCCAGCGTGGATGCGCTCAAAGCACATCTCACTGCACCACACATGATGGTTTATCGGGAACAGGTCGCTGAACTAGTAAAAGGCACCAAGCTCAAAATTTTGAAACCCGCCTGAAGTCAGTTTAAGGTTTGGGAGCAACCAGAGGCTGCAGGTTTTGTTCGGGCTCAGACTGTCCCGCGGGTGCTTCCGCCTGTTCGGGTATCAATTCGCCCGTCAGCTGATAGAGATAAAATCGGATCATCGGTCGATACGGCGTATCCGGCTCTTCTTCGATGATTTCACGAAAAAGCAAGGTGGCCTGTTCAGGTTGGCCGACTTCAATTTCACAGCGCGCCAGATTCATTTTCAGAGGCGTTTGTTGTTGCGAGAGTGCATAGAGATAATTAATCACCGAAACCGTGTGCTGTGTGGGCCAGAAACTGGATTCAGGGGGTTGAATGAAAGGTAGCGTCTGCAACACTCCTGCGATACGAGCCTCTTCTTGTGATCTAATCTCATCTTTCCATAAGTCAAAGCTACCCCGGTAATTTCCATTTCCCAGATTAGTAAATGCCGCCTGCGCCCGCCAGGGAATCCGCGGATCATTCTGGGCAAGAGTCTCGAGCTGCAACATCTTGGTACTGGCTTCTTCTGAAAATCCGACTTCCATAAAAATGGATGCCTGTAGATTTTGCGCCAATGGATTTTTCGCGACGTAAACCGGATCGTCCAGAAAATCACGAGCCAGTAAAACCAGCCCCTTCTGATAGGCTAGTCCTGCTAATTGCAGAAGCTCTATACCTGACTTCTTTTGCTGATCCAGATCCTGTGTCATCTGGTCTATCTGCGTTCTGAGTTTTTCAAGATGATCCGTGTAAGCCCGCAACCGCGCAAAGGCATCATCTGACAATTCTGTTTTACCTTCGATCATTTCCAGATAGGTCTTCAATTCATTATGGGCGAGATCAATCTTTCCCATGTTTGTATAAAGATCAAACAGAAACAGATGGGTCGGTGCATAATCCGGATCGATAATGATTGATTGATGATACGCATGCAAAATCTGGAAGTAACGCATCCGGTCAATTCGTACGGGTCGTCTCTGTTGATTTCGGGCCGCCTGTGGTGTCATTAACTGTGCTTCAAGATTTGCCAGATATCCATAAGCGCTGCCCAGAATCCGATAGGCTTCTGCACTATTCGAATTATTAATTAACCCACGATTTGCCAGTTGAATCGCCAGCACCGCAAAACTGGACGCCAATTCATGATTCACTCCAGACTGAGACATCAGTCCCAGGTAATGGCGGGCGGTTTGAACATCGTTCCCAAGATAATCTGTTTGTGGCAGCAAATAACGACTATAGAATGTTTTGGGCCTTGCCCAGTCTGTTCGCAATTCCGGAAACTCTTTTTGTTCCCGAAATGCACGTTTTTTGAAATCAAGCTCGTGCACTGCTAAAAATGCCTTCTGCTTTTCTTCAGTCGAATTGGTTCTATAAAAGACGGCTGTCACACCATTCAATTCCGTCAGTTGCCAGTCTCTTCGAGAATTGAGCAAATCAAAAAATGTGCGGTAATCCGGATTATTTCCTGACAGTCGAGGTATCACATGGGTTATCTGAAACTGGTTGAACGTCGCTTTCCACACATCTGGAATGCCACTTCCCTGCTGGTCTTCGCGCCGGTTTCGTAAGGCACGTCGTGTTTTATCATGCAACTGAAACAAGTCGCTTTCCCCTGTCCCGGCAAAGAGCGAAACACGACTGTCAATAAATGACTTCTGATCCAACCAGATCAAAAGATCTCCCTGTTCCAGTACAAAATGAAAGGGGCGATCATCCAGAGAATCGGCAAGCACACTCTGGTACCCTTCAATCGATCGAGTGAGTGAGGGGCTGAACCCCATGCCTATGGCATGCCTCGACGAACCCGGCCCCTGAAAACGACCGCATACAATGAGATATGCCAACAAAAAAAATGTCAACACCGTCACTGCGCGCCCGCCTCGCGAAAACAGCAACTCGGAAGTTTCCACACTATAAGTTTGTCGAAAATTATCACGATACCACTGTTGAAAATTGATGTTCGCAAACACAGCACAGAGGATACTCGTGACAACCAGTTCATGGCTGGCCAGAATTGATAGACCACTAAATCCGACAAACACAAACAACTGCCCAAAACTCATCTTCGCCTGATTTAGAACAAAGCTGACAAATGTCAGTAAAATCAATATGAAGGCGGCAACCGTATAATGATTGAGAGAACTCCAGAACGAAGGTGAGGTCATTGAGAAGTACCCCAGTTCTTCAGGTCGTAGATTTCCCAAAAACATCGAGGTGATGATGGGATACTCAACTGTATAATAACTGAGCCCCGCAGTCAGTGAATGCCAGCCCACAGGATTCAGTAATGTAGCAACCAGGCTCCCTCCCAGGACCATCCACAGGGTTTGGTAATCGGTGTCATCATTTAAATTAGACCGATTCATCAAAGCAGCAACCGTCTCACCCAGGGCATAAAGCAAAAGTAATATCATGCCCAGGAAGACACGCGAATCCAAATTTGCCCACACTAAAAATAGAGGTACTAACGCCCATAATGCACGCAGTGAATCACGTTCCTGCCAGGAACGCAGACAACGCAAAGTGAGAACCACTCCCAGAATGGTGATCAGTTCTGGAGTAACCGTAATTTGAGGAAAACAGGCAATCAATGCGAGCACAGCAAGAATCGAACCCCACCAGGTTGAAATCTCCCGCTGACACAGGTGGACGATTACATAAAAAGTTATGCCTAGTAAAAGCATCTTAAATAAGGTCAGCCCATTATCGCCGAACACACCGTAGACACCAGAAAGCGTTAAATCGAACAGCCAGGAATTATTATACCAGGGTCGATCTGCAGCGGTGTAAGAGAACACATCGGTAGAGGGAGGCCAGAAACCGTGACTTGCCAGATATTGTCCCGTTTTGACATGCACCAGGGTTTTCGTCTCCGAGATGAAAGTCGCAGCAAACAGACAAGCCAGGAGAACCGCCGCCCAGCGCAACATGAAGTCCCCTCGGATCGCTTCGTCTTCCACCAGCTCGGGCGTTAACGGTTCCCACTCGGGGAGACCTTCCTCTGAATCTTGTGCGACGGTCTGCCCAGGCATATTCTCCAGAATCGCTTCAGACTTATCAGGAATTTGATTTTGATCGGAACCGGGCTCAATGTGGTCCGCAGAGCTGTCGTCAGGCAAATCTTTGTCTGGATGATCGTTCACGTATATTCTCGAGATCTGAAATGAGGACGGAAACTGAAAAGAGAATAGCATGTCTGAGCCAATTCTGGCTGGTTTACATATAGATTGTCCAGCCAAAATCAGTAATAACCAAGATCTACATCAGATCTATCTACTCGGAGAGAGGAATTGTTGGACTTTTGATAACAACCCCGACTCTTTTACGAGTTTCACAGAGACTCCGTTTGTTCCAAATCGGAAAAATCAGCCAATCTTTTCTTTTCCCACCCAGGGTCTGAGGACTTCGGGAATCAGAATCGTTCCATCAGCCTGCTGGTTATTCTCCAGGACCGCAATAATCGCCCGGGCAATGGAAACGGCTGTTCCATTCAATGTATGCACAAATTCTGTGCCCTTTTTCCCACTCGATTTACAACGGGTGCCCAATCTCCGCGACTGGTAATCCGTGCAGTTCGAGGCAGAGGTGACCTCACCATAGTCTCCCCCCTCACCCCGACCGGGCATCCAGGCTTCCAGATCATATTTACGGTAAGCCGGTGCGCCGAGATCACCGGTGCAGGTATCGACGACTCGATAATGCAGGCCCAGGCCCTGAAAGATCTCTTCTTCGATGCGAACGATTTCTTCATGCATTTCATCTGAAGCAGCATTGGTCGGCTCAGTGAAGGCAAACATTTCGACTTTGGTAAACTGGTGAACCCGATAAATTCCACGCGTTGCCTTGCCATGCGCGCCGGCTTCGGTGCGGAAGCAGTGAGAGAGCCCCGCAATTTTGTATGGCAGACTTTCGCGTTCCATGATCTGATCTTTCATGGATCCCCCCAAAGTGATCTCTGCCGTCGCCACTAAACTAAGATCGGTATTCTCTACAGAATAAATCTGTGTCTCATCTCCACGCGGGTTAAAGCCAATGCCTTCCAGAATCTCTTTGCGCGCCAGATCGGGAGTACTGTGTAAAATAAATCCTTCCTGCACCAGCTTTTGCATCGCATACTGACAAAGGGCCATCTCCAGTAAAACAGCCTCGTTCTTCAGATAATAAAAGCCATGGCCGGCAACCCGTGTTCCCGCTTCGAAATCGATCAGGTCATGTTTTTCAGCCAGTTCCACATGATTTAATGGTGCAAAGTCAAACACAGGTTTTTCGCCCGACAAGCGAACCATCGTGTTCGCTTTATCCTCTTTCCCGATGGGGACATCCGGATGTGCCAGATTCGGCACGCGTGCCTGCTCGATCTTCAACTCTGATTCTACTTCACGAAGTTCGTTATCAATGGCCGAAACCTGCTCGCGTAATTCCTTGCCTTGTGCGATGAATGCCTGCCTGGCATCGCTGTCCGCAGCTTTGGGAATTTGAGCGGAAACAGACTTCTGCTCCTGACGAACCTGATCTCCTTGAACAATGAGTTCACGCCGCCTCTGATCCAGTTTTGAAAGTTGTTCCAGATCGACTTCTATTCCACGATTGCGACAATTTTCAAGAATGGCTTCCTGATTCTCGCAGATAAACTGCAAATCCAACATAAGTAATCAAATGCTCCGTGAAGAGTTCGAAAATAGTAATAAAACCCTCATAACTCTTAAATTTGAGAGATGCGAGCACGCATCATATCTAATGACAATTTTAATGTCCAAGGGTAACGCATTTTCGGTTCAAAAAAGGAAGTTTCTAATAACGTTTCACAAAACCGAAAAACCCCTGCTGATAGAACCCGGTTCAAACAGAACTGCTGAGACTGAAAATGTGGCCAGACAGGGGCAGCCTGGAGCTGATATTACTTGTCACTTGACTTCGCTGCCTCAAAGACGACTTGTCCATCGACCACCGTTAGAAGAGGCCTGATTTTTCGAATCTCGTTTTCAGGGCACGTCAGATAGTCACGGTCGAGCACAACCAGATCTGCCAGTTTTCCAGGTTCCAGAGTTCCTTTCACCTTTTCTTCAAAGCTGATATAGGCGGCGTCAATCGTCATGCAACGCAGAGCCTGTTCACGGCTCAATTTCTGATGTGCGCCGAAAACATTCCCCTCGATATCTCTGCGGCTCACTGCAATATACAGCGCCAGAAACGGATTAAAAGCATTCATAGAGCGATTGGGGTCAAACCCGTTCATATGGTCGCTGTTGATAGCAACGGGAACTCCCCCGTCAACAAATGTCTTGAGCCCCATAAACCGGTCAACCCAGTTTACGCCATATACCTGATTGATGGCTTCTGCATCGCGATAGAAAAGAAAGGTCTGCGTATCATAACAGACACCGAGCGCCTTCGACCGCTTGACAGATTCCTGACTGGGGAAATAGGCATGTGTGATACAAAACCGCCGACCCTTGATCGGTAATCGTTGATTCACATTTTCGAGCGCAGTCAGAATTTCATTGACGCTGCCATCCCCGGTCGCATGACAACACATCTGCCATCCCAGTTTCTGCCCGGCTTCAAAAACGGTTTCCATCAACTCACGCGAATAGAACAGATCTCCCTGATAGTTGGCGTCTTCGAGCACATAAAACTGGCGACGTTTTTCGCCGTAAGGCTCCGAAAGCCGTGTGTTACCCCAATGAATGCCGCCATCAACACTGATTTTTAATGGACCAACACGTACCCAGTCATCTCCATCGCCAGTTACCAGACCCAGTTTTTCAGTAAACTCTTCCACGGCTTTCGCGCTACGAACCTGCTGACGAATGGTCATTGTCATCCGCACCGTCAGCTCTTTATTTTCTTTAAGCAATTCGTATTCACGATACTCGGACACTCCCGAACCCCGCTCCAGAATGCTGGTAATCCCCACAGAATTATATATTCCATGCAGTTTTTTTAGTGCGGCACGAGTCGCTTCCGGTGAAACTGATCGCCGTGGGATCAGTTTTCGAATCGCTCCCCCACCTCCGGCCATCATTAAAGGTTTCCCCTTTGCATCAAAGATGATCCGCGCCCCTGCCAGCTTGTCTTTTTCGTTCCTGATCCCCAACAGTTCAAAGCCCATTGTATTTAATACATCTTTACGGGCTGCATTCAGATGCACGGGATGTGTTGTGCAGGCCGCATCCAGTTCGGCGGGTGTCGGGTGTCGGCGTTCTTTCAAACGTGTGATATCGGTGCGCGGAACTGAGATCCAGCGCCCTTTGGGAATCTCTTTGACTTTCGCTCGAATCCAGTCCTGAACTTCTCCAACTGAATTCAATTCCTGATGTGGCTGCATCAATTCGCCGCGAGCCGCACGTAAGGCATGCACATGAGATTCAATCAATCCTGGTATCACGGTTTTACCATTCAGAGAAACCACTTTTGTCAGATCCCCCTTAAATTGCATTACTTCAGAATTGGTCCCGACAGCCAGAATTTTTCCGCCTCGCATGGCAATCGCCTCCACAATCCGCGATTGACTATCAAGGGTAATCACTTTCCCATTCTTAAAAATCGTAGTCGCAGTTTCAGCAGCAGGCACGCTTACCTGTAAAGAAAGAATGATAACAAAACAAGACGGGCATAAGAAATTTTTGAATTGTGAAAACATACTGGC
>NZ_CALEMX010000522.1 GCF_937910335.1 uncultured Gimesia sp.
GGTCTTAGAACTGGATTACATAATAGCAAGTATGCCATTCATTTGGATGGAAGCGTTCTTTACTCGAACAGAGAGACTCTACGATTGATTACGCCCGTTTCAAATGAGACGTTCAACCGTTCTGTTGATACTGTTTTCAACATTTTTTCGTGTCGAGAAAACCCTTTGTTGCTAAACGTCGAAATTCTAAAAGAAAATTGTCGAGTTATAACGCTTCTTTCTTTTTCTGGCTCGTCCAGAAATCTTTTGCATCAACGATCACATTACTTCCAAATTTAAAGTGTGGGATTCCTGTCTCTTTTAATAGTTCCTTGAAGTTTTTTTCTGTCATTCCAAAAAGCTGAGCCCAAACCTTGCTACTAAATTTTCCAGTTTGTGGAAATGCACCCGGTGATCGTGCAAGGTTGGCAACAAGGTCAAATGCAAATTTATCCGACTCGATGTATTTGTTTGATTCCGTCATGAGATCAAACCCTACCAGATTTTTTACGTCGTCGTTTTTCCAACCCCGATAAGAAGTGCGTACCTTTTACGCAGTCCAATTATCATTCTGTTAAATAGAAGGGTCGACTCTATTGGAGATTGAATTCTCCGATGATAAATAGAATCGGAAAGAAACAACGCGATAAAAAATTCAGCGACACCTACAGCGGTCACTACGCGGCTGCCTCCTGGCAGATATGGAATCGTGGTAACACCACTCCAAAACAACAAGCGAATTCTAGCACAGGACACTGAACAAAGCAATATACAAAATTGTTTTTTCCTTGATAAAAATGAATCCAAAGTAAGGAGTAAAAGCCTTCGTTTGCAAGGAATATTAACATTAAAAATGTATTTGATCTTTGCGTGCAGGGAAACAAGGTGAATCATTCACTCACTTAGATATAATCAGAGGAAATTGCGATTTTCATAAACGACTCGTACGATTCCATTCACATACACACATTGAAGAAACATGCTGATGACCGAACTTTATTCTGCTTTCACTCGTCGCTCATTCATGAGTATTTTAACAGCTTCCGCTTTGGGAATACGAACACCTATTGCACGTTCTGCAGAGACGTCCACTCGAAAAAAAGCACAAATCGCTATCACATTTGATTTGGAAATGAGTCGTCAATATCCCAAAAGAAATATTCTCGAGTGGGATTTTCAAAAGGGAAATTTGAATTCGGAAACGAAAGCTTACTCACTAAAATCTGCTGAGGTTGCAAGTGAATCAGGAGGCCAGATTCATTTTTTTTGTGTGGGGCGTGTTCTGGAACAAAAAGATGTAGGTTGGCTTAAAAAGATTTCTGAAATGGGACACCCTATCGGCAATCACACATATGACCACGTCAATGTCTGGGCTACAAAACCGCAACAAACACAATTTCGTTTTCAACGTTCTCCCTGGCTTCTGGGCGGTAAAACTGCAGAGCAAGTCATTCGTCAAAACATTCGCTTGACTACCGATGCCATGAAACAGCGACTGGGGATAGAGCCTGATGGGTTTCGAACGCCGGGTGGCTCGAATAGCGCGCTTAACAAACGTGAAGATTTGCAAAAGATGTTGTTGGCTGAAGGCTTCGAATGGGTGAGTTCCGGGTATCCGCAACACAAATACAGTAAACCCAAGGAAGAACCCAGAAAAGAGATTTATCAATCCATATTACAGGCTCAACAAAGGGCTCAACCATATGTCTATCCCACAGGGTTGATTGAAATTCCCATGAGCCCGATCAGTGATGTCGGCGCCTTTCGTTCCAGTTACTGGAAGTTAAAATACTTTCTCAAATCTGTTGAACTCTGCGTTCAGCAGGCGATAGAGCAGGGAGGGGTTTTTGATTTTCTCTGTCACCCCTCGATCATGTATGTGGAAGACCCGAATTTTGAAACGATCAAACTTATCTGTGATCTTGTGAATCAAGCGGGGAATCGGGCAGAAATTGTTGGCTTAAGTGACATTGCAAAACGTGTCTCCGCAAAGAAAAATTAGTCCTCTATTCAATTCATACTTCAATAAATCAAGGAGCGATCGGAAAGATGAAAGGCTCATATTTTTTAATAGGTAGCTTAGTTTTTGTTTGTCTGATGCTGGGGCAGGCGCGCTTCGGTATGGCTGGTGAAGAAACACGCATTTATCAAAACACGCTGAAACCGATTCACCACCCCAAGCCTTTACTGGCAGATCATCCGGAATTTATTCAGCCCATTATCGAACTCCGCCGCTTTGAAGCTCCCCTATTAGTTGACGACGATCAGGCGGATCTCAGTGTGAGAACCTGGAGGTTTTCCTACAATGCGCGAGGCATTATTGAATTGCCCAACAAAATTCGCGCTGACAAAACCGCTGTGATCATGGTGCATCCCTGGGGTATCGATGATGGTCAAGGCTGGAAAACTCCTGAACCGGCGGGTGTCGCAGATTTCTGCACTCCTGAAAAAAATCATTTGGCGGGGCGGCATACTCGGGAAGTGATCGACCCCTTTCTCAAAAGAATGAGAAAAAACAAAGCGATGGTGATGTACAGTTTGATTGGTGACGTTGATCCCATTAGAAAAAAACTGTATCGAACGTTTGATACCAATCCTTCCAAAGCCGAACGAGAACAGGCGCAAAAAAATCTGACAAAGCAATTGAAGAGTCTGTCCTATAAGGGAGAGCCTTTACCAACCCAACTCTCTCTTTCGAAAGAACATCCTGTCATTGATTATTTTAAACAATTCTCGGGGCTCAATGCCGGTGATCGATTCAATGGAAAAGGATTCTGGAAGGTTCCTGTCCCTGTCACAAGTGACGTAACGGTTCATCATAATGATGTTTTGATCTTTGACCGAGAAGGCTATGGTCCACTCAAATTGTTTTTGAAAAAACAAGGCATTCGCCATATTTTACTCACGGGGTATGCAACAGATATGTGCTTTTGCAAAACCACAGCCGGTTACGAGAACCTTTCTCGCGATTTCAATGTATTTCTTGTTGGTGATGCAACATTAGCAACTTTTCCTGCGAATTCGTCACCCAAATATGCAACGAACGCGCATATTTCTTTTGCTTCTTTAAATCATTTGATTACTCAGGTTTCATGGATCAAGAAAATCCAATCTGACTGAAGTGTTGATAAATGACCTACGGAAAGCAATTTTGTGTGCCCTGGTGATCTTGACCTGGATTGAGTGGCGGGCGAGAAACTTTCAGTTTAGAATGAACGCTCTCTGAAATCTGCTCGCCGTTCATGAAAGACTTTTCCATGTCAGATCAAAGCAATCCTGATCTCGAAGAAGAATTGGTACCTGACGAGATCATTCCGCATCAATCATTGCCTCCGCTGAAATATAAAGATATGCCGCCGGCAATCTCCTGGAGAAAAATGATTGGCCCCAGCATTATGTTGGCAGGACTTTCGCTTGGTTCTGGGGAATTTGTGCTCTGGCCTTACATCACTTATAAAACCGGTTTCATCTTCTTCTGGGCCTGTCTGCTGGGTGTAATCACACAGTTTTTTATGAACATGGAAATCGAGCGTTGGACCCTGGCTACAGGAGAGAGCGCGATTACCGGTTTTTGTCGCCTGAATAAAAACTGGGCATGGGTGATGTTGCTGTTGAATATCATTCCCTGGGCATGGCCGGGCTGGGCAACTGGTGCGGGCACCATGCTGAGTTGGACATTTTTTGGGCCGGAGACGATTGCCAGCGTTCAAGTTGAACCTATGGCTGCTCAATTTTCACTGGAGGGGCTTCCTGAAAACGTTTCCTACTCAACAGAGACAGACACTTTAAAGTGGCGCGGCCCGATGGATGAATCGGAGCGTGACACTTTGAGTAGCGTATTCGCTCGTAATCAAAGCCTGGATCAATCCGGAGAATTGTTCAACAACATTAATCAGGGGAAGGATCTGCAATACGAGGCAAAGTACAGTTCGTTTTTGGGAATTGCCGGCTTGCTGTTAGTGGGAATCGTTTTGACAACCGGTCCGGTGGTCTATAACACCGTTGAAAAAATTCAAATTTTCCTGGTCGGCATGATTTTCCTCATCGCCGTGATTCTGGGAATCTATCTTATCGAACCTTACGCTATCACATCCATGATTCAGGGGAGCGTTAGTATAGGAAAGATGCCTGATGAAACCAGTGGATTGACTACCATGGCGCTTCTGGGAGCGCTGGCGTTTGCCGGTGCGGGTGGAACAATGAATCTTGGCCAAAGTAACTTCATCAAGGATAAGGGTTACGGCATGGGCAAGTATATTGGACGAATTACCAGTCCGATTACCGGACAAGAGGAAGCGGTCAGTGAAGTTGGTTATCATTTCAAACATACTGATGAAAACCAAAAACGCTGGCAACAATGGTGGCGGGCTGCGAATATCGAACACTTCTTCAGTTTTTTCCTGACCTGTCTCGCCTGTCTGGTTTTATTGTCACTCATATCTTATTCCCTGTTTTATGATGCCAACGGGCAACTCAAAGAGGGCGTAGCTCAGTTTGGTTCTGGACTTAATTTTATCTGGGGTCAAGCGACTCTGCTTGAAGACAAACTCGGCGGAACTTTTAAGTTGCTCTTTCTACTGATGGGGGCTGCTATTCTTCTCACAACCGAACTGGGAGTTCTCGACGTCACCGCGCGCATCTCTGCCGATATTCTGAAAGTGAATTATTTGAGAGATAATGAGCGCTGGTCATTGAGCAAACTTTATTATACTTTCCTCTGGAGCGAAATTCTGCTGGGTTCTGCCATTCTGATGTATGGATCGATTAACCCTCTGTTTAAGCAGCCTTTGTTTTTAATAGAGACATCAGCGGCCATGAATGGTGGTGTGATGTTTCTGTACTCGATGATCCTGCTGTATATGAACTCAAAAATTCTCAGTCGCAGTATCAGCACCAACCCTCTGAGATTTGTGGCGATGGTCTGGGCGGCTGCTTTCTTTGGTTATTTCAGCATCCAGGCCTTTCAAGTACAAATCATTCCTTATTTTCAATCTATTTTGACAGGATGACGCTTTAAGATCAGCTAATAATGGGATTGCCACTTTTTCAGAGATTTTACATAATACTGGCGATCTGTCGAGGACTGCTGAATTTGAGTCTTTTGACTGCTTTTACCACATTGCAAATTAATTCGATCTCCGGTTCGTTTTGATACTCCCTCTAAAAGCTAATGTCATTGAAAGAAAAAGAAATGCCCATTTATAAAGACAATTCTGAAACAATCGGTCAGACTCCACTGGTTAAAGTCAACCATTTAACGCAAGGCCTCAAGGCAACTGTACTTGCAAAAATTGAAGGGCGTAATCCCGCATACAGTGTGAAGTGCCGCATTGGTGCGAATATGATTTGGGACGCTGAAAAAAGTGGGACATTAAAACCCGGAATGCAAGTAGTTGAACCCACTAGTGGTAATACAGGAATTGCACTCGCCTTTGTTTGTGCTGCTCGCGGATACAAATTGACGCTTACAATGCCAGACTCCATGTCAGTAGAACGTCGCTTGATGCTGAAAGGCTTCGGTGCCAATCTGGTACTGACTCCTGGTGCCGATGGCATGAAAGGCGCGATCCAAAAAGCAGAAGAGTTATCTGGCAGTCCTGAATTTTTCATGCCTCAGCAATTTAATAATCCTGCCAATCCCGAGATTCACTTTAAGACGACGGGGCCGGAAATTTTTAATGATACAGATGGAAAGGTAGATTACTTTGTGTCTGGCGTGGGTACAGGTGGAACGATTACCGGGGTCACACGATATCTGAAACAAGAAAAAGGGCTCAATGTAAAATCCATTGCTGTGGAGCCAACAAGCAGTCCCGTTCTTTCTGGAGGAGAACCTGGGAAACACAAAATTCAGGGAATCGGAGCCGGGTTCATTCCTGGAAACTGTGACACCTCTCTGATTGATGAAGTCGTTCAGGTTACTGATGATGAAGCGTTTGAGATGGCAGAAAAAGTTGCCTGTCAGGAAGGAATTACCTGTGGGATCAGCTGTGGCGCCGCCATGCATGCCGCCTTGGAAATTGCCAAACGTCCCGAAGCAGAGGGAAAAACGATTGTTGTTATACTTCCCGACTCAGGGGAACGTTATTTGTCAACTGCGTTGTTTGACGGGGCACGTTGATCGGACCTGAACGTTACAAGTCATTACCAAATCATGGCTTCTGGAAACCACATTAACAAAGGTGTCAATCACTCACGCCTTTGATATGAGTTCTCCCGGTAGAACAGTAGCCAGCAGCAGACTGTGACTGTATTCTTCACTAGAACGAATAGAGAGTAGAACCTCTCATCCTGTATTGTGTCTCTTGAAAAACAAGGACCTCTTGAGGCTTACACCGAGTCTCTCTCGAATAAATCACGAATTATTGGACCGTTTACCATGCGTTTTGAAACAAAGTGCGTTCATACTGGAGTTGACAAAGACAGTACGTTTAACAGCTGTACGACTCCGATCTATACAACTTCGACTTTCTACTGGGACAGCCTGGAAAGTCATAAGGGATTCGATTACACACGGAGCGGGAATCCAACACGAAGTGCAATGGAAGAGAACATTGCGGCATTGGAGGGTGGTGTTTCCTGCCGTGCAACGACAACCGGGATGGCTGCCATAACTCTGGTAATGCATCTATTCAAACCCGGCGATCACATTATTGCTGGCGATGACATTTATGGTGGGACGTATCGTTTGTTTGCAGATGTATTTACAAAATGGGGAATCAAATTTTCCTTTGTAAAAATGGGAGACATTGAAACCGTTCGGTCTGCCCTTACACCTGAAACAAAAGCTATCTGGATTGAAACTCCCAGTAATCCTCTGCTAAATCTGGTTGATATCCCGGCTGTCACCAAAATCGCTTCTGAAGCAGGCTCCGAAATTATCACGATTGCCGACAACACATTTTGCTCTCCCTATCTTCAGAGGCCGATAGAATTTGGCGTTGACATCGTATTACATTCGACGACAAAATATTTAAACGGCCACTCGGACGTTGTTGGTGGATGTGTCGTTTCACGAACTGAAGAATTGGCCGAACAAGTCGCTTATATATCGAATGCGTTGGGATTAGGGTGCTCTCCCTTTGATGCCTGGCTTGTATTGCGTGGTATTAAAACTCTGGCACCACGCATGGAAGCACATCAACGCGGTGCAATGGCTCTGGCACAAATGCTGGAGGCTCACCCTAAAGTAGAACGTGTTTATTATCCCGGTCTGGAATCACATCCCGACCATGAACTGGCAAAGCGTCAGCAAGATGGTTTTGGTGGGATGCTGAGTTTTGATGTGAAAGAGGGACGTGCCGCTGCAGAAAAAGTCATGCTGAATACCAAACTGTTCCTGCTGGCAGAATCTCTGGGTGGAGTAGAGTCTTTGATAGAATACCCGGAAAGCATGAGCCATGCTTCAATGACGCTGGAAGCCCGTCGCGCAGCCGGGATCACAGAAAAAACAGTCCGAGTTTCAGTTGGAATCGAGAGTCCTGAGGATCTGGTCGCCGACATGCAACAAGCATTAGACAGCTAATCAAAAGACCGTTTTGTAACCCCTTGCAGGCAAAATAGAAACAATTTGAAGTCTCTTTTTTTGATACAATCAGGGGGAGTAAGCAATTTCTCAGAGAACGAAGCACTGCGCGCGTGCAATATGGCGTTCTTTTATGATAAGATATTTTTTTGGATTTCAGGCCCGTACCTATAGACGTGACTCTACTTCAATCCTGTACGACAACACTGTTTTCATATCGAGCTACAAGTCCACACATACAACCTCCTGAAAACAAAGAAGGCTGAGGTTATGAGTATCGATTCTTACGATCCTTGCCCCTGCAATAGCGGAAAGAAATACAAATTTTGCTGTCATTCCATTGGCGATGAAATCAGTAAAATTTCACATCTTCATGAAACGCATCAGACTGCTACTGCGTTGCAATTATTGGATCGGCTCAAGAACAATCACCCGGAACAACCTCTGAGCTACATTACAGAGGCTCAGATCTTAATGGCAGAAAGACGGTTTGCAGATGCCCTCCAGCCTCTTGAACAATGTCTGGAGCACGATCCTGATCATCCAGCCGCCCATTCTTTGTTAGCCACTTCGACATTTCTTGCGCAAGGCTATAAGAAAGCGCAAAAAACGATTTATACTGCCTTCCAAAAATGTGCCGCCATCGATGTCAGTCTGGCAACACCTCTGGCCATCAGCATTGCGATTGCCCTGCAAATGCGTGGTTACTATCTGGCGGCACGTGAACATTTCGCATTGGCAATGCGGGTTGCATCTCAGGAGTATCAACAAAACTTATTCATGAACCTCCTGGAATTTGATGGCGATGATCAAATTCCTTACCAGTTCCGTGGTGTGCACGTTCTGGAACGTTGCTCCATCGATGATTCCGAACAACAGGCAACGTTTGAAAAAGCGCAACGTCTTGCCAACTTGGGCTGTTATCGTTTGGCCGCAGGTTTGTTCAAACAACTGGCGGAAGCAACCGGACAGGTTACTTTATGGAAAAACGCTGCATTTTGTTATGCGTGGGCAACTGACGAGATCCAATCGGCTGATTTATTTCATCAAGCCGCAAAAATCGAAACTGATTTTGCAGCAGCGGTCGAGCTGGAGACACTGGGGCAACTGCTCGATTTGAATAACACCGGTGAAGTCGTTAATTCTGTAGAAACCGTTTATGAAGTCGAATCGCTTTCGAAATTCCTGACATTACTGGAAAATCATGCGCAGATGATGCGCGGAAATGTTCCACCCGAGCAAGAACAAGATCCGGAGGAGAGCGCACCGACCGCCTATTTTCAAATTGTAAATACTCCCGTTGATATTGAGTCAAAAGGAGATGAGATTACTCTTGAGAATGTATCTGTCGTGATTGGCGATATCGATGTCTTTGATGCTGACAGGCAACTGGAGCAACCGGCAATCGTCCGGCTCTATGCTTATGAAGGTGACCAACATACATCAGCAGAAAAAGTGTTTGACGAAGCTCTGGGCGATCAAGGAAAAAAAGAATGTGGCTTGAAGGTATTGGATCGAGACAACGATGAGCCGAGCAATCCATTATCTTCAATCCCCACCGAACAATGGCCTCTTTTTTTCCGCTGGAGTTTTCCACAAAAAATGCCCATTATTAAACGTCGAGAACTGGAGGCTCAGAAATGGAACGAGCTGCTTTCCAACACGTGGGCAAACATACCATTAGCGGGGCTGAGTGAAAAAACACCTCAGGAAGCTGCCAGCGATGACGACATGAAAGTTGCATTAACGGCTGCCGCGTATGTACTTGATGCCCAATCTCTGGCGTTAGGTCATTTCCTGCGCTTCGATGAGCTCGATCCGAACCTCAACATATCAGAGATCCCTCATCTTGAAATCGATGAATCGTCGCATTTCAATACCTGCTCTTCTATGACTCAAAACAGAATCCCGGTTAAAGAACTTAGCAATGCACAGCTAATGTATATTTTCAACCGAGCCTTACTCATCCGCCATCCACGATTTTTGTATGATGTTTTGATCGTAATTCTGGATCGTGATGAATGTAAAAAAGAAGTTGATCTGGATCGTGTTTATTCAACGTTGACTGAAATCTGCCATAAACGCAACCAGCGAGCAGAAACGCTCTCATGGATCCATCAAGGACAGGAAAACGCCCGGACAAAATCAGAGAATGCCTTTGAGAGTGAACTGCAATGGAAAATGCGAGAACTTTCATTCCGTTTAGAAGACACAACCGATCCTGAGCTTTTAGGTTTTATGAAACAAATCTGGGATCAATACGGTAAAAAGACTCCACAAATAAAAGAATATCTCAAAGCATTTGCAGAGGCATTCGAACTGGATGTTCCCTGGATGAAAGAGTCAGCCTTTCTGGATCCAGAAGGTATTTGGGCTCCGGGAGAAAATGCACCAGATTCTTCCTCAGATTCTGAGAAAAAGCTCTGGTTACCGGGTCAGTCTTAATTAGAAAAAGATCACTCTGTTTTGAACGCGCACGATTTTAAAAACGCTGTTCGTTCAAAAACTCAATGTGCAGGAAAGCAAATCAGTCAGTGGATACCATGAGGCAGTTTTCCAGTCCCGAAGACGTGATGCAACGTGCCCTCGAGTTGGCCAAACTGGGTAGGGGATATGTGGAACCGAATCCTGCCGTCGGCTCGGTCATCGTTGATGAAAATCTGCGACTGATAGGGGAAGGGTACCATCAACAATATGGGGGCCCTCATGCTGAAATCCATGCTTTAAATATGGCCGGAAGTAATGCAAAACACGCGACGATTTACGTCACTCTGGAACCATGCTGCCATCATGGAAAAACGGGGCCTTGCTCTCAAGCCTTAATTCAGGCTGGCATCAAAAAAGCCGTCATCGCTATGCGAGACCCTGCACCACATGTTGCAGGTGGTGGAATTACAGAATTACAAAAGGCGGGAGTTGAGGTCGAAGTAGGGCTTTTGGAATCTGCCGCACAAAAACTGGTGCGTCCCTTTATCAAACGCGTAACGAAAGAACTACCCTGGGTACACGCAAAGTGGGCGATGACCCTTGATGGGAAAATTGCAACAGGAGGCGGTCATTCTCAATGGATTTCAAATGAACGTTCCCGGGAAATCGTACATCGTCTTCGCGGTTGCATGGATGCTATCATGATCGGTCACCAGACGGCAAAAAAAGATAATCCGCTACTCACTGTTCGACCCGCGGGAGCAAGAACGCCCGCACGAATTATCGTTGACTCACAGGCAACGCTCTCTTGTCAATCCAACCTGGTACAATCTATCAGCGATGCCCCCGTGATTGTGATCGCACATGAATCGGCTCCCCCCGAAAATATCAGACCACTTGAAAAGGCGGGTGTCGAAGTCTTGTTGATTCAAAGTTCCTCGCGAACCAACAGCAGGCAACTTGATCTTCATCAATGTCTACTGGAACTGGGCCGAAAGGAAATGACAAATATCCTGATCGAAGGTGGTGGTAGCTTGCTGGGCTCTTGCTTTGATGAGAAGCTCATCGATGAAGTTCACGTATTCATTGCCCCTAAGTTGGTGGGAGGCAAAGCGGCGATCACTCCAATCGCTGGAGAAGGGCTGGAAAAGATACCACACATTCAAAACATCTCTGATTATCAGGTCCAAATTCTGGATTCAGACATTTATGTACAAGGCCTGATTGATTATCAGATGTCGTTTTAGCCGAAGAGAGTTTGGCGTCCTCAATGCATGGAGCGCGAAAGCGTGTCCAGCAATGTTCGTAATTCAGGACGCTGTCTGATGACACCGATCAGAGCATATTTGCTCAAGTTACTTCCATACATTTGGCGATTGAGTGTCGGGCGGACTTCCTGTTTGAAATAACGGTCCTGACGTAGACGAATGGCTGCATAGCTGGCTGCCATCGCCACCAGGGCGAGACCAAGATCCAGATACCAGCCGTCCCAGCCCCATCCAAGTTTTGTGTGGATCATTACGCAAACCCAGAACCAGATTAGTGTCGCGATCCAAATGGGACGAGCGACTAATGAACTGAGTCTCTCATTGGCATGGACCAAATGCCCGTAAAAATCAGGGCTTGCTATTTCATCCAGTGGACGCTCTTTTTGGAAATTTTCACAAACCAATTCACCTTGATTCCGTGAAACAATCACCGACTCTCCTTCATCAGGAAGAAAATCGGCTAGATACTCCAATTCCTCAAAGGGTGTACTCATTCCGTGTCCCTTATTTTTTCAAAACTCACCGCGATCACCAACTTCAATTTAACAAATATCAGAACCCAAACAGAGTGGTGTATTGAGTTTTCGTCATTTACAACAGGAAAATATTTACTGCGAAGATTCTCAAAAAGATTGAATCACCTCTATTATTTTATCTAAATCATTCTCAACGACAATAGGCCCGTTTGAAAAAGGTGCATTGTTTACGCCGTGGCTTGTTAATTTTTCATCCATATGTTCATCAGTCGCAGAATGATAGGCGACTGTTGCATTGGGATCTTTCAGTTGGTGTCCGGTCAGAATACAAACAACGCGGTCACTGGAGGCAATCACCCCTTCATTTTTGAGTAACTTCACTCCCGCCACACTGGCTGCACTGGCGGGTTCGCAACCTAGCCCACCTGCTCCCACCTGTGCTTTCGCATCAAGAATCTCCTGATCGTTGACCTCACGTACGACGCCATCACATATATCAAGGGCTCTTAATGATTTAGAAAAATTAACCGGGCGGTTTATTTCAATCGCACTGGCGAGAGTTGAGGCACGTCGGTTTTCTTTATCCATCTGAGAAAAGAAGTCGGCTGAATGAGGGCGATCATAATGACCACCATTCCAGCGCATCCCATGCTGTTCATAAAGTTGATAAAGGGTATTGGCTCCTTGAGCATTGATGATTGCCAGGCGCGGAATCCGATCGATCAGTCCCAGCGATTTGAGTTCCATAAAGGCTTTTCCAAATGCGCTGGAGTTTCCTAGATTTCCTCCGGGAACCACAATCCAATCCGGCACTTCCCAGTTCAGACTTTCCAGAACGCGAAACATAATCGATTTCTGACCCTCCAGCCGAAATGGATTCACACTATTGCACAAGTAGATTCCTTGTTGGTTGCAGACTTCACGAACGCGAGCCAGTGCATCATCAAAGTCTCCTTGAATTTGAATTGTTTTTGCGCCGTAATCGAGTGCCTGAGACAATTTTCCGAACGCAATTTTTCCACTACCGACAAACACAACCACTTGAAATTTTTGTGCCACACTCGAATAAATCGCCAGGGAAGCGCTGGTATTCCCGGTCGACGCACATGCCGCGACTTTCGCGCCAACCATAACAGCATGTGTGGAAGCCGCAGTCATGCCATTATCTTTAAAGCTTCCGGAAGGGTTCAACCCTTCGTATTGCAAATAGAGACCATCGTCATTCAGGCCTGCATAGCGGGCGACTGGCTGTGAGGCTTTGAGCATCGTCTGCCCTTCGCCAATCGTGATGATTTGATGATCTTGAGCGAAGGGTAACAGTTCACGAAACCGCCAGACACCACTGAAATCAATCGGCGTATTCCGATTGCTCCATCGTTTTTCAAATTCGCGTAAGGACTGTGGAACAGGCACTTGATCCCAGCGATAGGAAACGTCCAGTAGCTCGCCACATTTCGGACAGCTTGTTAAGACTTCGTCTAATGAATAGGTTGCCTCACAAGTGGGTGAAATGCATTTCTGGTAAGCAATTTCCGTTGATACAGTGGCAATCGTCGTTTCTCCTCAGTCACACGTAAGTCGTTGTTTATTTGAGTTTGGAATGTGAGATTCCTTAAAACAGGCGTTTATTGTCTAGACAGTAAGTAGCATTCGCAACTGAAACTCTCTTGATTCAAGCGGTTTTTCCGGGAAGAATGCGGTCTGTTCCAGATCTACCCTTATCTGTCTTCTTGAATTTGTGATTCTAAGGCCTTACATTGATTTGTTTAACGACGATTCCTTTTGTTAGTGAAATCCGTTTTCTTGTTTTTTCAGGTATTCCCCGAATGTTCGAACTTATAAAAGTGCAGGCCGCATTGAAACAATTTTCTCTGGATGGCTGGTTGTTCTATGATTTTCGTGGAAACAATGTGCTGGCTAGAAGAATTCTTGATATCTCTGAAGAAACAATGAGTACACGGCGATTTTTTTATTACGTTCCCAGATTCGGACAGCCTGTCAAGCTGGTTCACCGAATTGAATCTGAAGCCCTCGACCATCTTCCCGGCGAAAAAATTGTTTATCTGAAATGGCAGGAACTGGAAGCAGGTGTTGAAACATTACTGCGCGATTCCGAGTCGATTGCGATGGAGTATTCTCCCAGGAATGCCAATCCTTATATCTCTCGCGTTGACGCTGGAACTCTCGAACTGGTTCGTGAATCAGTCGAGGACATCGTGCCCTCGGGGGATCTGGTACAACTTTTCGAAGCGGTATGGGATGCAGAGCAATGGGACTTGCATCAGAAAGCTGGTGTAGAAACTGACAAGGCCTTTGAGATCGCCTGGTCATTTATCGCCACTCAAATTCGAGAGCAGGGGAGGGTTGAAGAAGCAGCCGTTTCAGATGAGATCATGAACCATTTCAATGAAACTGGGTTGACGACTTATCATCCGCCGATTGTTGCACGGGCGGCACACAGTGGCGATCCTCATTACGAAACAGGGACCGGTTCTGAAACTGCAATTCGAGAGGGAGACTTCGTACTCATTGACCTCTGGGCCAAACTGGATGTCCCGCGAGGAGTTTACAGTGATATGACGCGCGTTGGTTTTGCAGGCCTGAATGTTCCTGAATCTTTTACCAAGATTTTTCAGATTGTTGCAGAAGCCCGGGATGCAGCCATCACTCTGGTAGAGGATGCATTTCAATCTGGCACTTCACTTCAAGGCTGGGAAGTCGATCAAGCCTGCAGAGACGTGATCGATCAAGCTGGCTACGGATCTTATTTTGTTCATCGAACGGGGCATAGCATTGGACAGGAAACGCACGGAAATGGTGCCAATATGGACAACCTGGAAACACATGAAGAGCGGCTTGTTTTACCTCAAACCTGTTTCTCGATTGAGCCGGGGATCTATCTTCCTGAGTTTGGAGTGCGCAGCGAAGTGAATGTTTTTGTGGATGAACAGAATCAAGTGCACGTCACTGCTGGAAAGCGCCAGACAGAAATTCTACCCATCTTGAAAGAATATTAAGCCAGACCAAGCCTGTGGAATTATTCCTGATCGATACGAAGCATCTCGTCTAAAATGACAGGGTGCCAACGATCTTCGCGCTGTGACTCGTGAATGTAGTTCCTTCTGGCCCACGTGCGTAGCTGCATTTCTTCGACTGCATCGACGGAAGGTCGCTCTGTCACGTGTGCCGAAAACGGAAGGATAGCTGAAAAAGCCAACGGTCTGCTCCTCAATAAAAACGTTTGAGAATGAAACTCGGCGAACCAGCTTCCTGCAGCCGCACGACTCTGTTTGTTAAAGAACGAGCCTGAAAAAACTCTTCAGAAAGAGAATTCTTCATTAGAATCCCCACAGAAATTGAGCACGTTTTTCAGGTTTCTGGTGATGATGACTCCTGATACGAATCACCAGATTTGTCAGATATTGTATCTGATCTATTCTTATTTCAAGTCGAAATTTGGCAACAAAGATCATTTATGACAGAAGGTCTGGCGTTACCTGAAGTTAGAGTTTCATTACTACATGAGTAATTACTCAGTCTGGACTGCCGATCCGGTTATTTCTTTAGAGAGACGTCAACAGTCGATCCCATAGGCAAGTCGGGCCAGAGACGCCCTGAGGGTTCAAGATAGACCTGGATCACAGTCTCGCGCAGACCTGGTTTTTGAATTGCCTGTTCTGAAATTTTTTGAACGATGCCTGTGCCTTTCTTATTTCCTGAAAAGGCGATTTTGACTTCTGTTCCCTTATTAAACAGATTGATTTTTCGAGAAGGGACTTCCACAATCAGAAATGGATGTTCTTTGTCGAATAGCTCCACAATGGGAGCCCCTTTTCTGACTGGATCTCCGATTTCTTTTTCGAAAATTCCCACCTTTCCATATCCCGTCGCTTTGAGCAGCAAAGCATCTCGTTGTGATTCTATCTGCTTGAGTTCGCTCTTGACTCGATCCAGACGATTCATCATCACTTCGACGCCCATTGCCAACCGGATCTGTTTAGGTAGTTTTTTCTGGATCGCTTTCAGTTCTGTCATTTGTTCTTCACAGAGCTTGACTCGTGCAGAAAACACTTCGGCTGAGTTTCGAGCAGACTCCTGTCTCAACATTGCCGTTATTCTGTTTTCATCTGGGAGGCGACTCTCATAGACCAGCGACCGAAATACTTCTTCACTTGAACCGTTGCTGGAAAGAGAATCATAGTCTTGGAGGAAATCCTGCCATGCCAGATTAGTAATCTGGTGAATGTATTGTTCTTTAAGATATTGAGAAGATTTCAATTTGGCGTTAAAAACTTCTGATTCAATTTCTTTATTTCGCAATGCCAATTCAACTTCTGTTTTCGCCTTCGACTGCTCGAGTTCCGCTTCCAGTGCAATCAATTCCTGTTGCTTTGCTTTCCAGTTTTGATCGAGGGAATGGTCAAAGAGTGCTACAACGATTTCTCCGCTGGAAACCACCTGCCCCTCTTTAACGTAGATCTCCTGAATGACCGCGTTATTTTTTGCAGTAATGATGGTTTTTGGTGCCTGCAACGAGCCAACATAGGTCTCTACACGAATGCTCCTCACCCATTGAGCACAACCGATCCCGCCAACCAAAGCGGCAACCAAAATGATCAATGCCCGAACCCCCAATGAAGATTGGCGCTCGTGTAATTTATTTTGAACTTGATCATCATCCATTAATTCAGAAGGCATTTCTGGCTGTCCTACAATCATCCCGCTTCATTCAGTCGTCTCATTTGCGCGGCACAGCACGCTCTATAACGAATCGGATTCTGAAGGACCAGAATTTACCTCAAAACCGTCAAATTCCACACCACCGCTTACTTTGCTGGCAAACTTTAACGCCTACGAAGACTACGACTAAACCATCCGCTGCTGAAACCCAAGAAACGTATACATAACCACACTTTTTACAGTGGCAAGCAAAGCAAAGTGAAATCGATCAATCCAGAGAGTTGACTTACTTCAATGGTGAATAAAGACCCTGTATACACGACGCCATCAGTTCCTTGTAGATTCGCAATTCTCGATTTTTTCCGCTACGATGACCTTATTGCAATTGAATGCCGTTGAATCAAAAAAGACCGATCAAATATCGACCATGAAAGTGAAAAGGGGTTTATGAAACCGATCGTACAAATCTCATTAGATCTGACCAATATCGAGGAAGCTTTGGAAACAGCGGCTATGGCTATGCGGGCGGGCGTTGACTGGCTGGAAGCGGGAACTCCTCTGATTCTCGCAGAAGGTTTAAATTGTGTTCGTGAGCTCCGAAAACAATTTCCGGAAACGCCAATTGTTGCTGATTTAAAAACCATGGATGGTGGTTATCTCGAAGCAGAAATGATGGCAAAAGCAGGCGCAACGCAAGTCGTTGTGATGTCACGTGCACATGTAGAAACGATTCGATGTGTCGTCAAGGCGGGTCAAGACCATGGAGTCGAAGTGATGGGCGATAATCTGGGTGATGATATGGTCTCAGCGGCCAAAAAACTGGAAGACCTGGGCTGTGACTATGTCATCCATCATGTCGGCTATGATGAACGACGAGGCATTGCAGCACGGGGAGAGCGGATGCCGAGCCCATTGGATCAATTAAAAGAAGTGGTCGCAGCCGTGAGTGTACCCGTTCAAGCAGTCGGAGGTCTCTCTCTGGAACAGGCGATTCAGACACCTGAATATGGGGCGCCCCTGGTTGTACTGGGTGCCCCACTTACAATCGATGCCGATTCATTTAAGACTGCCAGCGGAAATCTGGAAGACTCCTTAAGATTGATTTGTGAAAAAGTTCATGCTTACGGCGATGTTCCCATAAGAGGTAAAAAATGAATCCGGTTGATATGACGCAAACAGCAGTGGTGAATTATGCCCCTGAGGCAAAATCTGTCGAGTTACGAGATATTCCGGTTCCCGATATTGGAGCAGATGAGGTACTGCTTGAAGTCTCTGCTGTCGGCGTTTGTGGTAGCGATCTCCATCAATGGACGGCCGACCATAGTTGGCCGGTGAATTATCCGGTTGTACTCGGACATGAATTTGCTGGTACGATTTATAAAACGGGAAGTCTGGTAACAAACTGGTCTGAAGGTAATCGTGTTGTCAGCGAAACAGCGGCGATCATCGATCCTGATAACCCCATGTCACGCGAGGGACGCTACAATCTGGATCCTACGAGGAAAGGGTTTGGGTACGGTGTGAACGGCGCGATGACACGTTTTGTTCGCGTGCCAGCTCGGTGTCTGCACCATGTTCCCGATAGTTTACCTTTAGAAAAAGCGGCTCTTACCGAACCATGCTGTGTCGCTTTTAACGCCGTCGTTATGAATGGCGATATTCAACCGGGAGACCGGATCGTTGTATTTGGCCCGGGGCCCATCGGTTTACTCTGTGCAGCCATGGCCCGCTTACAGGGAGCTGAGGTTGCTGTGGTTGGTCTCGAACGAGACAAAGAGCGTTTAGAAATCGCCAAACGCTTTTATGGTTGTCAACCTGTGATTGATGGCTTAGATGACTGGGCGTTTGAGACAGATGGACTGGGCGTGAACGGAGTTGTGGATGCTGCCGGCGTCTCTATCACATTAAAAAAGTCGCTGGAAATTGTGCGACCGGGTGGTTGGGTCAGTAAAGTTGGCTGGGGGCCTCAACCATTGGGTTTCTCGCTCGATCCTTTAGTGCAAAAGAATATTCGTCTGCAAGGCAGCTTCAGTCATAACTGGCCTATCTGGGAACGTGTGATTCGATTGCTCACAACAGGCCAGTTGAATATCGAACCCATTATCGGTGGTGTCTGGTCTTTGAATGAGTGGCATACTGCTTTCGAAACCATGCATTCCGGTGAAATTGTCAAAGCCGTACTCACTCCGTAAATCTGAACAAGACTCCCACTAATTGCAAATACAGCACAACGCTTTCTAACTGTTGTACCAAACCTCAAACATGATACGTTGGAATATTCCATGCCAAAACTTGCCGCATTTCCCAAAGCCTTTATGGATGATCTATGTCTTTCCGGAGAAATGACCCTTCGCCAATGGATTGATCTGGCTGCCACGCTCGACATTGATGGACTGGAATTTTATGCCGGTTTCCTGGAAATGAAGAACGAAAATTATTGGCCGGAAGCGAAAAAGATGGCCAGCGATCAGGGATTGGAAATACCCATGATGTGTTGTTCTCCGGACTTTACACACCCTGATGAATCTTTTCGAAAGGAGCAAATCGAGCACGAAAAATTCTGGATGGAAATGACGGCAGCGCTGGGTGGGAAATATTGTCGAGTTCTTTCAGGGCAACGGCGACCGGAAGTTTCTCGTGAAGAAGGAATTCAGTATGCGGTTTCTTCGATCGAAGCCTGTCTGCCGCTGGCCGAAAAACTGGGAATCACGCTGACTATTGAAAACCATTACAAAGACAATTACTGGGATTATCCGGAATTTGCACAGATGGCCGATGTCTTCTGCGATCTTGTCTCGCGCATTGACTCCCCTCATTTTGGCGTGAATTATGATCCCAGTAATACGATTCTGGCTGGTGAAGACCCACTGGAACTTCTCGCACGGGTCAAAATTCGCGTCCTCACAATGCATGCCAGCGATCGGTATCTGATTGAAGGAACCATTGAAGATTTGCGAAAAGAAGAAAACAGCCTGGGATATGCCAGTCGACTCAGTCATGGGGTCATTGGAAAAGGGCTGAATGATTACGACACCATTTTTTCCCAACTCAAAGAAGTGGGCTTTAACAGCTGGATCAGTATTGAAGATGGCGTAAACGGGATTGAAGAGCTACAGGAAAGCGTGGGTTTTTTGCGAGCGAAAATGCACCAGTACTGGGGCTAACTCCCTAGATACCTAAAAAATAACAAAACTGGGAACTTAGAGAGTCTATGGGCTGTTGCAACTATGCCGAAACAGAAGTATCCTATATACATCCGGCTTCTGATATGAGTTTGGCATAAGGGCACTATGTCTATTTGACCAGATAGTCTGTTTTTTTACTTGCCCCTGTAACGTATAAATTAAGTATAATCTGTTTCCCTACCAACAGATGTATTTGAATGTCCTCATAAACTCTGCAGATCCGAATTCCCATGCTGGACCTCATTCCCAGAACCAATCCGCTCTTTTTCCTGATGGCTCTTGCTTTCTTTTTTACAGGATGCGGAGGGTCTGGTACTTCCAGTCAACGGCAGTCAAATTCCAATCCTTATGGACCTTCTGCTCGTTCGAATAACACGAATCATAATCGTGCGTCTTCACAACAACAGACGCCAAAGCTGTCACAAAAAAAAGAACAGCCTGCGGTTTCTTCTCCTGTGACACCCAAGGTGATGGCACAAAAGAAACCCGAAGCGGTCAAAACTGATCCTTCTATTCCGGCTAATCCGACCAATATCATCAGCGAGACGAGTAAAAAAACTCTGGATAGCAAAAATCCCGGGGTTGCAATCATTGTACGTGGCATCAGTGGTGATGAACCAGAGGCATTGCCCATTATCCAAAATGAGATACGTGCGACTTTCTCCAAGCCTTCAGCGGGTGATTTAACGAAACAGGAACCGCCCGCGGAATCGAGCCAGGGTGATGTAGAACACTTTGTTTTTAACAAGCAACTGGTTCTTGTGGTTCGTCCTGTACCTAGAGATTTGTTTGCATTTGCTCAGAATCTAAAGTGGGGCAAGGTCAAAGAGATTGATATTCCTAACCGGATCATCACGGTTGACACCCAGCTTACAGAGCTCGCCGCGCTGGAGAAAACGAATTCAACGCCGCCGGCATCTACTGTCAAAGATCCCGTGAAAGCAGACGCAAAAAACAGTAATACAAATCCGAATTCTACAAAACCCGCGATGAAGGAACCGGATAAAAAATCTGGAAATGTGAATCCATTAGCCAATGATCGCGACTTAAAGCCACGTCCTGGCGAGGAGACACTTGACTGGGCTCTCCGCGTCATTGCTGGAACCAGCTCTACTGCACATGATACAGCCTGTAAAAAATTAGTTCGCATGAAGCCGACGAGTGATCAGCTTCAACGAGTCTCTACGGTTCTTGCTACAACACTACCATTGGCCAAAACCGGTTTTCGTATGAAAGAGCACGTGAATGCGATGTCCGTCTGGTATACCGATGATGCAACGATGAATTTTTCAGCATTACTCTCGGAAGAAAAAGATGGACTGGTACGCGAAGAGATCATCAAACTATTACCAAAAATCCGTTCTGAAGTAACTGCCGAGGTCCTCGTTGGTCGTTTATCCCATCGGCGAGATAAGAAAGTTGCTATTATATCACTCAGAATCATGGGGGAGATCGCGGAGAAACCGGTCATCAAATTATTGAATCATCCCGATTCTTCACTGCGGATTGAAGCCTGTAAAATATTACAATCTATTGGTACTCAGGAGGCGGTAGCAGCTCTGCAGAAGTTAGCGGAAACGGAAGAATCCGGAGTCATAAAACAACTGATTTCTGAAACGCAAATTGAGATTAATAAGAAATCAGGTACACCCGAAAAATAATTCGAATTCTTGTCTGAGTTAAACTTGAATCAAGTTTTCGGACTACTTTAATAGCCAGTAGCGGCCCCGTGTTTTCGTGAATCGCTGTGGCCTCGTAAACCATCCGGCTGACGGGAAACAGCTTGCGTCGCAGCTAGACTGGAACTCTTCTTCGCAGCATGCCCGAATGGTTTCAATTTGTCTCCGACCTGTTCGAAAAGATCATTTTCCAACAAAAGATCCTCGGGCATCCATTGATGGTGGATGCGAGGCGATTCGACAGCCTGTTCCGGATGCATACCAAACAGGATCATGTTTAACAAAACCTGAAGCGTGCTGGAAATAATTCGGGGACCGCCTGAAGCGCCTGCTGAAAAAATCGCTTTCCCGTCTTTGAGTGCGATCGTGGGCGACATACTGGAAAGTGGTTTTTTGCCCGGCTCAATTTCATTTGCTTTACTCTGAAGTAAACCGAAAGCATTCGGTTTTCCTGGAATTGCAGCGAAATCATCCATTTCGTTGTTCATTACGATACCATATTTCGGAATGACCACGTAACTGCCAAACGTCAGGTTAATGGTTTCTGTGCAAGCAACAGCATTCCCTCTGGCATCCATCACAGAATAATGACTGGTTCCGCTATCCTTCGGAGGGATATAGCGACCATACTCTTTCAATAATTTTGTTTTTTTCGCATCAATGCGCGCCGCGAGCTGAGTTGCATATTTCTGATCCGTTAATCTCTGGACTGGTACCGGAACAAAATCCATATCTCCGAGATACTCTGCACGGTCTGCAAATGCGTGTTTCATTACTTCTGTCAATAAGTGGATCTGTTGCGGTGAATGATATTTCAGATTTGTAAAGGCAGGCTTCAATTGCTGAGTTTCTAACGCGTGAAGCATATTTAGTGACTCGATGATGGCGATGCCTCCACTGGATGGGGGAGGCATCGTCAAAATTGTATAACCGTTGAATGTAGTAGTCAGAGGTTTGCGAATCACCGGTTGCGTTTCAATCAAATCCTTGTGCGTCAGGATGCCACCATTCTGCTTTCCACAGACAGCAACCATTGCATCGGCGACTGGGCCTTCATAAAATCCTGAGTGTCCATTTTCGGCAATTAATTCCAGCGCTTTCAATTGCGGGCTAAAAAATCGATCATGGTCCTTCCAGGGTTTTCCTTGATTGTGATACTCATCGATCAGAACCTTAAACTGTTCTGCATCCACGTTCCCTT
>NZ_CALEMX010000523.1 GCF_937910335.1 uncultured Gimesia sp.
GATCGAACATCTCCAGGCAGCCGGTCGGACGGTTTTGTTTAGTTCGCATTTACTCGATGAAGTCGAAGCGGTCGCGGATGCAGTGGCGATTCTGGATGGTGGAAAAATCATTCGGCATTCCTCGACTGAAACACTGCGTAGTGAAGTCAAACGCATTGTTTTGACTTCTTCGGGTATTACAGATATCTCACAGCCTTCAGGTTTGCTGGATGTACAGCTGTTAGAAGATCAATTTATTGTAACCGTTGATGGGGCAGGAGACTTTGTGGAGCGTTTGACGTCTACGGGAGTGGATCATGAAGTTGTTGACTTAAGTCTGGATGAAATATTCGAATCGTTTGTGATCGGACGCACGCATGGCTGGCCTCAGGCGGGCACGCCGGTTGTTGTATAACGAAACATATATTTGAGAGCCACCGCTAGAAGGTTCAGTCCTATGGATTTAGTTTTACAGTCTCTGCTCTGGAAAGAATGGCAAGAGCGAAAAAGATTGCTCTTCGTCTGTCTGGCCTGGATTATGTGCGGTGTGGTTTATGTAGTGATTTATGAAAGTGTTCTCGGTTTTCGCACACCAGTGGCCCGGTTCGGGTCGATCTGTCTGGTCTATAGTTTGTTCATGACCATTTTTCTTGCCATGCGGGTTTGTTTAAGTGAAGTTTCGAGCCGTACTCTTTCGTTTACTTCATCGCTCCCTGTGTCACTTCATCGTATCAGCACTATTAAATTAGGCTTTGCTCTTTTTTGTTTATTGGGACCTATTTTTCTGGGGGCTTTGATTCTGTCAGTTCTGTTGGCATTTGGACTGCTGGAACAGGTGCCTGCACGCGCTGTGGGAATTCCACAGGGATTCGAGCTTATTAATAATTCCAGTCTATCGGCTATGGCAGCGATTGGCTTACTGGGAAAACTGACATGTATTATTATGGTTCAGTCAGCCGGATTATTTCTAGTTCTGGCTGTGATTGGTGCACGTCGTCGTTATGAAGTCCATATTGGTTTTCTAGGTGCTGTAATCGCTTTTCTGTGGGTGATTATGGTAGAAGCGCGGATGATGTTTAAATCAACTGAATTTTCGCTAATACATGATTGGATTGGCGCATTGTTTCCTCAATCGATGGTGATTTTCTACGGATATTCAAATGAAACCGGTAGCTTCAGCGATCTTGATCTTGCTAATTGGGTTTGGATGCCATTGCTTCTGAATCTGTTGATTCTATCCGGATTAGGATTCTGGTTTACGCGACGTTATGGAACACGGAACGGTCTTGTTTCTCGTCCTGAAAAACGACGCTGGAAATACCCGGCTCTGTTTTCCTGGATTTCTTTTCCGCATCGGGGACAAGCTTCTTCATTGATCTGGATTAATCTGAGGCAGGCTGTTCCCATCGCATTGGCGGGCCTGGCATTGGCATGTGTAACTGCGGTTGCGAATGTGCTTTCTACCGGTCATACCGAGGGAAGAACTATGACAATGACAGTTTACAGTCTGCCTTCCACAATGTGGATCATTGGAATTCTGTGGGCAACGGTAGTCGGTTCGGGAATCTTTGCGGCAGAACTTGCTCCCGGGTTGGGACATTTCTGGATGTCGAGACCGATTTCGATCAACCGCTGGTTCTGGTTCAAATATATTGTGGGACTGTTTGCCGTGCTGATGGTTTTGGATGGTACGACGATATTAGTAAGTTGGAATTCGCTTCATGATCTCTCTTCCCATGCCTCTATTTATGGAACCAATTTATTAAGTTGGTCCTATATCGCCTGTTACCCTCTTTTGCATTCGATTATGTATTCACTTGCCGTTTTTGGAGTCTGCTGGTGGAAAAAGCCGGTACGGGGGGCAGTGATGGCGCTGGTATTCTTTTTTGCTAGTTCTATACTCATAGAATCCATTCCTGCAATCTCTGAATACGATCCCCTTTATGTTTATAACAATCTATTTATGGCTGAACGAAAGGGGGAGTTTCTTCTAACCAGTTTTCATTTTCCGCTTGTATTCGGAATGATTGGCGTGATTACGCTCTTCGCCACGTATCTGGCTTCTCGAAAGATTCAGCGGTTGGAAGTGTGAGAATAGACCACCGGATTAAAGTGGTATGGGGATGAGACGCCTATCTTTTCATCTGCCTGCTTAAGTGATAGAATTTCACTATGAACAGTCAACAAACGGCCCGAAACCTGGATGAACTTCAGTTCGATAATCAGTTTACGCGAAATTTGCCTGCGGATGATGAGACGAAAAATTATCGTCGGCAAGTGATGCAAGCCTGTTACTCGCCTGTGTTACCCACGAAAGTGGCGCGCCCGCAGTTAGTTGCTTACTCAAAAGAGGTGGCTGATCTGCTGGATCTGCAGGTGAATGCTGATGAGTCTGATACTTTTGCTGATGTTTTTGCAGGCAATCGTGTGTTGGAAGGCATGGAACCGTATGCCATGTGTTATGGCGGACATCAGTTTGGGAACTGGGCCGGTCAGCTGGGAGACGGCAGGGCGATTAATTTGGGTGAGGTTCTGAATCAGAAGGATGAGCATTGGACCCTGCAACTGAAAGGTGCCGGCCCGACTCCTTACTCCCGTACTGCAGATGGACTGGCGGTATTGCGTTCTTCCGTCCGCGAATTTCTCTGTAGCGAAGCGATGTATCATCTGGGAGTTCCCACCACGCGGGCGTTGAGTCTGGTTTTAACTGGCGAACAGGTCGAACGCGATATGTTTTACGATGGGAATCCCAAATTTGAGCCGGGTGCTGTTGTGTGCCGTGTTGCGCCGTCGTTTCTGCGTTTTGGAAACTATCAGATTTTCGCGGCCCGGGGAGATATTAAAAACTTACGCACACTAGTCGATTATACAATACGGACCGATTTTCAACATCTGGGTGAACCGAGTCGCGCCGTTTATCTGCGCTGGTTCGAAGAGGTATGTCGTCGGACGGTAGAGATGATTGTGCATTGGATGCGTGTTGGTTTTGTGCATGGTGTGATGAATACCGATAATATGTCGGTACTTGGTTTGACTATTGATTACGGCCCCTATGGCTGGCTGGAAGATTATGATCCTAACTGGACACCGAACACGACTGACGCGACAGGGCGACGGTATCGGTTTGGGAACCAACCGCAGATTGCGCTCTGGAATCTGGTGCAGTTTGCGAATGCCCTCTATCCCCTGATAGAAGACGCTAAGCCATTAGAACAGGTACTGGATATTTACGCTGACAGCTTTGAACAAGGCTGGCAAAGTATGATGTCGGAGAAATTGGGGCTAGTATCATTTCAATCAGAAACCGATCTGAAATTGTTTGAAGAACTTCAGGAAGTTTTGCAACTGGCCGAAACTGATATGACCATATTCTTTCGTAAGCTTTCGTTGCTGGAGATCGAAGGCGATCAATCGGAAATTTCCGATGATGCAGTGTTACTCAAACCTTTGATGGATGCCTATTACCAGCCGGAACAGGTGGTGGGTGACGTTCGTACCAAAATCTGTGTCTGGGTTCGCAACTATCAGAATCGATTACGCGATGAACAGTCTTCGGACGCTGCCCGACGGGAAAAAATGAATCTCGTCAATCCGAAATATGTGCTACGAAATTATCTGGCACAATTGGCCATCGACAAAGCAGAGCAGGGCGATTTTTCTCTGGTGAACGAGCTGCTGGAATTATTGTGTCATCCTTATGATGAGCAACCTGGCCGGGAACAGCATGCCGAAAAGCGACCGGAATGGGCGCGTAGTCGAGCCGGTTGCTCCATGCTCTCCTGCAGTTCGTAGTGGTGTCTGGATCGCGATTATTTGATGACTGCAGGCAAGGTCTGTTCGGCTGGAATGAATTTCATGGAAATGGAATTCACGCAATGCCGCGTGTTTTTTTCGGTCATACCTTCACCGAGGAAGACGTGCCCTAGATGACCTTCGCAATGATGACAGACGATTTCTGTGCGAGAGCCGTCTGCATCGGGGCAGCGTTCGACGGCGCCGGGCAGTTCATCGTCAAAGCTGGGCCAGCCGCAATGGCTCTCAAATTTATCTTCGCTACGATACAGGGGCGCGTTGCAGCGGCGACAGATAAATGTACCTGTCGCTTTCAGGTTTGTGTATTCGCCGATGAAAGGTCCCTCAGTTCCCTTGTGTAGAATGACGCGTGTTTCTTCAGGTGTGAGATCATTATATTTTGTTTTGGTTGGTTTCGATTCCATCAGAGAAGTCCTGTTTAACTTAAAGTTGCCGATTAGACGCGTGTGAGCAAAGTTGCGATCGAGATAAAATGAAATTCGTAGCGTTCGGGATGATCCAGGAGCAGGCGTTCTACACGCTCGTAAATTTTATCGATGGTGTTTTCTTGCGGTAATTCGTCTGGAATCGTGAGGGCAATGACCGGTTCCGTAAAGGCACGTAGAAAGCCTGTGTAACTATGAGCCCAGGCTTTTTGATCGCCGGTTTTAGCGAGTGCATCATTAAAGGGTACGGGGACATCGCGGGTTTCTGCCTGCTCGATATGGAAAGCGGATGCTAATTGATCATTCTCCTGAATTGGCGTGATGAGTTCTTCCAGGCTGCGATAGTAAGCGGGAAAGATAAACTCCTCATAAAAACTGCGTGGTAACATTTCTGCTTCCACAAAATCAAGCAGCGCATCATTCAGGACATCACAAATGCCATGTCCGGTAGAGTGAGTTTCATTTCTGCCAAAAACTTGAACGAGCAGTTTTCCGCCTGAGACCAGTTCTTCAGCGCGTGCTTCATAAAAATGAGAGAGATCCTGATGCGCTTGATCGCGGAATGGTTTCAATTCACTTTCTGTGACGGAGACTCCTTCGCGTGGCGCGTGGGGGTTTGGTTGCATTGCCAGAATGAAATGGGGCAGTCTGGCGGTTGGTTTGGTTTCAAAGAAACCAATGGCGTTAAACGTGGTAGCCAGATGCAGAGAACGCGGCGGTACCAGGCGGCCAAAGGCCGATCCTCCTATGGTAGCGGGAAAGATATCGGTTTCTGTAAACGCGGATTCATCTTGCGGGAAGAGATTGGAAAACAGTTGGTTGAAGTCATTCGTTGGCAGATCATCAAATAGTGCCCAGACTGGCAAATCGGAATGGCGTCGCAAAGCGGTTGTCAGGCGGTTCATCGCATAGATTGCATTTCCGCCTTCTGACGAACCAATATCGAGAATATTCCACGATTTCTGTTGAGCATCTGGTGTAGGCAAGTCTGCAATGGCTTGTTCCAGCCAAGGAAGAAATGATTCCAGTGCGGATCGTTGTTCTTTCGAGTTGGCATCGTAATAACCGCTGCCCTTCATCCCGGTAGTGATAGGCATGATCGTAAATCCTGTAGGTGAAATGGTTCTGTAAGCCGAAGAAATGCCCGCTTTTTTTCTTCAGAAAATGATTCCGAAGCAGTCTTCTCATAGTGTATCGCATGTCGGTCTGGGATTCCATAAATGCAATATGGCGTTCTTCAAACATTGATCAGAGTGACCTGTAAGATGGGGAAGAATGCACAGTTTCGCTGTAGCAGCTATCGATTTTGACAAAATCAATAGAAAAAAGGTCTGTGCTACGAATTGAAAAAACGAATTTTACTTAAATGCAGTATACTAAAGACGTTTTATAATATTTGCATTTCTAAACAAAAAAAATTAAAAATCAATTCATCAGAAAAGCGGTTCTGAATACAAAAGTTTTTTTGACCCGCTGAATCATAAATGGTAAATTAGTAAGAGTGTTTTAAACTGTTCTTGTTTATTATTCGATTGATCGTGCAAATTTCAAACAGGAGTTGCCTACGAGAATCAATCAATCCAGCAACAAAGAGGGTGACTTTTGCAGGTTGTCATCTTTTCGAATCTAAGGAGGGCTTAGCATGGCCAGAAGAAATTCATCTATAATGAATGGCGCGTTGGAAGAAATAACCGCGTTGGAATATATCCTGATGGGCGACCTGCTGGATTTACTGGAAGAAGCCGACGGTGATGCGGGTGCCTGGAAGTGGATTTCTGAGGTGCTGGATACATTATTGAAAACGATGCCACGTGAATTTGAATTACAGGATGAAGGTGGCTATCTGGAAGAGGTTCTCGAAGAGCATCCCAACTGGCAGGGACAGGTTAGAAATCTATACAAGGAACGTTGTGCACTGCTTGTCAATTTAAGCGACTTGCGCAATCGCATGCAGGATTCGATTCCTTTGCGACAGATGCGTCAAATTGCCAGCGAGCTGCGGCATGAACTTCGCGACTGGATTACGAGCTATATCGCCCATCAGCGACACGAACGTCGAATATTCCAAGACGCCTTCAATAATGACATTGGCGCTGCGGACTGAGAGAGTGGGAAAAACTTGTCTGTACGCGGTAACGATTAGCATTTGGCTGTTTTTCGTTTTTTGCTAACGCGTTCTGTGATTAACTATTGATCTTCAATAAGCCGCAGGCTTCGGCGTAGCCGGGGGACGGTTTTCCGTATTCACTGGCGGTTACACGCGCGAGTGCTACCAGTTGACGCCAGCGGAATGCCTCGCGTGTCGTATTGAATTCTTCTTTAACCGTGCAGTAATATTTTTCCGCGTGCAAGGCACCGTCTTCGCTGGTGGCGTATTTGATTAACAGGTCGAACACCGGGCGGGCGCTCTGTCCCAGTTTTCCATATTGATGAATGATTGCAGCTGCACGGAACTGGTCTTTGTTGCGAATGGCTGCATCGGCTTCCTGGATTAATTTCTTGGGATCTCGTGATGTAATCGATTCCAGTTGTTCATCGAGCGGGTAAGGCAGTTCGTTCAGTTTGCTGTTGTATCGGCCTACAGCGGTGTGGTAGGCACCGACGATCAGGCTGGCAATGGTATTTCGTTTGTTGCTGACACGGGCGATATTTCGCCAGGCGTTGGCGGAATCTGAAGCATGTACGCCAATAGAATCGCCGTGCACACTGCCGATTGGCTTATCGGGACGCGCCTTCGTTCGACCCTGATCATGCAGGACCAGCGCATTTGATGCCAGCGAGATTGCTTCGCCGACAGCCTCCGGTTGGAAGCCTTCCGCTAATGCTGCAGCGGCTGCATCAGCTGCTTGTTCTGGGGTACTGCGATAGATTGTTTGCGCGAGCGTTTCTATGATGGTATCTATCCAGGGATCATCGACTTTTCTCGTTCCCAGTGGTTTACTGAGTAAACTGTACTGATCAAGAAGCATGGGAAGCACGGTCCGGATTTTGGATGGCGGGCGCTTCGAATTGTTGAGACCCTGTTCCGATTTCACACAAAATCGGACCGATTGACGCAGGAGCGAGTGTGCGTGTGCTTGTCCCACCATATCGAGCATCGCCCAGGCCCGCCAAGACAATACAACACGATGGACGTTCAGTTCATCCTGAATCGCGTATTGTAAATCGTTGAATGCTTGATCGACTGGCCCTTGTGCAAGGGCTGCGAAAGTACCTTCGGCTTTGTCGTAGTCGGCACTGCGGGTTGCTGCTTGCAGGAGTGGTCCGCCGGGGCTGCCTTTTGGTAGAGTCAATGGTTTCACCGGATGCAGTACTTCATTGTGCTGGCTGTCTGTGTCCTGGATTTGTGCTGTGTTTCGATAGAGTACTTTCAAGACCGGTAGCGCCTTGTGTTCTGACGGCAATTCCCGCGTCATCTGGTAGGCAGGCGCCAAAGCCATAAATGTATGGAATCCGATATAATCCTGGCCGCCAAATGATCGTGTATTTGCGAGGGCGGCAGCCGAGATTAATGTTTGCAGATCGGTGCCTGCATTTAATTTCTTGATCAACATCGTTTGTAATTTATCGAGTGGTGTTTCCTGCATGGCTGAGACAAGAGGTTCCATGTCGCCAAATGTCAGCTTGTTTGTGTCCTCGCCTGCGAAAGCGGGAGCAAGTCCCAGGTCAAAAGCGAGCGATGAACCGACGCTGCCGATTAACATGCCTCGTCCGATGTCTGCAAGAAATTCGCGGCGCGTGTTGGATTTCATTTTGTCTCTCCTGCTAAGGTTTTGAACCGAATATGACAAACATGACTCCTGCTTTCTCAACCTTTTAATATAACGTCAAAATTTCAGACTGCTCCTGTAATTCAGGAATTCTGATTTAGATCAGAGATTTATTTATTTGAGGGATTTCAAGTTCTGCTTTTGTGTGTACCCGATGATCGGGTTAAATCCCACAGAGTTGGCCCTAACTGTTTATGAGCCATAGTCATACACATAGACATTGACCTCAGAGTTACAGAGTGTTTGTTCGATGATGGGTTCGATCTTGTCCCATTTGCCGCCAGCGAGACCGCATCCGATGCGCGGCATATGTACGGAAGCTTCAAGTTCCTGTGCCATTTCGGCGACAGTCGTCAGGCATTGTTCGATGGCGGGATAGCGAACTGCGGGATAGCGAACTGCGGGATAGCGAACTGGCGGGCCTTTGCTGCCGGTTTTTATTCCGCGTTGACCAATCATATTTGCAATCC
>NZ_CALEMX010000524.1 GCF_937910335.1 uncultured Gimesia sp.
AGTAGGCAAACAGTTCACACCTCTGGAGAGAATTTAGGTAGGCGTACGTGGAAAACAGTTGAAACTTTTTACATGTTCAATGAATCTACGCACGTGTGAATTATAACAGAAATCAGTGAATAATCGAGAATAATCTGGTGTTGAAGTCATCAAAACTAAGATTTTCTAAATGTTGTTTGAAAACGGCGTTGTTTGAAAACGGCTGAAGCAATTCACTCTTGCTGATAAGGATGATCAATCCAAATCAAACATTTAAACTGCTTAAAGGATATCTGACTTGTGAAAGTAATCACCATGCCTGCGACAAAACAGTCCTGGGATGATTCTGCTCGAAAAGAGCGAGCAGGTTGGTGATGAACATTCCACAGGTATGGCCCGCTGGTAAGATCAGAGTAGGGGACGTCATGCCTGGAGAAAGATTATAGACAGGAGAGTAGATGTGTTGTTAAAGTGTTTGATCGTGTTACGTTCAAGAGCTTCATGGTATTCTTGTCTGCGAATGAGTTAAAATCACCGGTTGAACTGTCAGCTTTGAAAACATCAAGTATATAAAAGGAGTCCAGTTTATGGACGTGCGTTATATCAGGAATTTTATTCTATTAGGAGTTTGTGGAATCGCTGTTTTCACAGAAACGATAGAAGCCGCTGGGAAGTCGATTTCTATCGATCGTGATTCACATCAAATTCAAGGCAAGCAAACCTTTAAAAAGACATTTACAGCTAAAGCTAATCCAACCGAATTTGCGTTACTCTTCGAACAAAATATGAAGAAACAAAGCTCGGGCGGATATTGGAATGTCAAACTCAATGAGAAAAACCTTGGACGTCTTGAGGCGCATCTTACTCAGACTGGCGAAGATAAAACACATGACGGATTTCATCGAATTGGTATGACCATTCCTCCCAATGTCCTCAAAGAGGGGGAGAACATACTGACGGTGACTGGCCGAGGGCAGCCGGCGGTATTACGTAATATTCAATTGGAACCGCGCACCTTAAAACAGGCGCTGCAACTGAAAACCGTTGCTGTGAAAGTCAATACAGCAGCAGGTCAGCCTATGCCAGCGCGTATTACGGTTGTGAATGAACTGGGGCAACTCGTAAAACTCTATGATGTGCGCACAGCAATGAATGCGGTTCGTCCTGGAATTCTCTACACGCTTGGCGTCGGTGATACTTTTGCATTACCTCCTGGCAAGTATACGCTGTATGCAACGCGCGGTATGGAATGGGGTGTTGGCAAACAGTCAATCGTAGTCGATGGTCGGCAGTCACAGAGTCATACGCTGGTGATTTCACGCGAAGTCGATACCAAAGGCTTTCTTGCCTGCGACAGTCATATTCATACATTGCCGGGCAGCGGTCATGGAAACGCGACCTATGAAGAGCGCATGATTACCATTGCCGGGGAAGGGATCGAGATTGCTATCGCCACCGATCATAATCACATTTCAGATTACTCGAAGTATCAGCGGGCCTCCGGTACCAATGCTCATTTTCATTCGATCTCCGGCGATGAAGTCACAACTCATAATGGGCATTTTACCGCATTTCCACTTGATCCTTCGCAGGCCGTTCCCGGCGGTGTAAAAGGGCGGAACCCTTTGTTTCTGAAAAGTGAAGACTGGACGAAGTTGATTGCTGATATGCGTAAAAAAGGGGCAGAGGTTGTGATCCTGAATCACCCGTATTGGCCTACGATTGCGAAGGGACCTTTTGGCCGTTTCCGTTTCACTCGCAGTACCGGCGGGAGGGTTGAAGGACCGGAGTTTAGTTTCAATGGGCTCGAAGTGGCGCAGCCTGCCAATGAAACACCCGACTTTTTCTACGCACTTGAAGATTGGATGTCGCTTCTCAATCGAGGCTTACGACTTACCGCTGTGGGAGCTACTGATTCCCATACGGTCAACGATCCGGTGGGACAAGCGCGTACGTATCTCAAAGGCCGCACTGACAATGTTGCTGACATCGATAGCAAAGATGTCTATCGGGCCTTTCTTGAAGGACGTGCAGTCGCGTCCTCTGGTATCTTTGCCAACTTGAGTATTGCCGAGCAATATGGGATGGGGGATCTTGTTCCGGCGGCTGCAGTGACTGACGGAACAATGATAAAAGTCCGTTTACGAGTTGCTGCGCCCTCGTGGATTCGTCCTCGCGATGCCATGATTTATGTGAATGGAAAGCGTGTTGCACAGAAAACGATCAAATCGAAAATTGACCAGCCTACCGATCAGAGGCTTGAATTCAAGATCGAAGTCCCCGCTCATGATGCGCATGTCGTGGCATTTGTTTTGGGCGATGGTATTACTCTGCCCGGCTGGACAACCTATGGTAAAGCGACACAGGCTATCACAAACCCTATCTATCTGGATGTGGACGGCGACAAGAAATATCGCTCGCCGCGTGAAACTGCCAGACGGTTGATTGCGAAATATAGAGAGCCGGGTGTGAAGCTCACTTCGAATCAGCAAAAAAAACTGCTGGACACGGAAGCTGTTAAAGCCGACTCAGCCGTTCTGTTACATGTCAAAGACCTGCTCAAGGAAGATTCTCAATAGAACGCATCAGGACGTGAACTGTTCGGTTTCCCTATTTCACTTCTCAGTGATGCGTTTCCTGGAAGGATTTAAATGAGACGATTATTTCTATTCGCCATATGCTTTTGCTTTGTTAGCATCGTTTCCCATGTCGGCGCGGAGATTCCACATCCAACAGAGAATCCCAAGTCGGCTTTGATGTTGAATCTTCCGAAAACTGGAACGGATCCTGAGAAGATTGATTTCGTACAACTTCCCAAAGTGCCAACCCAACATACCATAATCAGTGATGTGCGAGACCAGGGTGGCAACTGGGTACACCAGCATGCCTATCTTGCGTTTTTTGATGGCCGATACTGGGCGATGTGGAGTGACGGGCCTGGCAAGAGGCGGACTAAACTCACCGCAGAGCAGCACCGCAACGTTGTTCCCGGTCATGACCTGCCGGATACGCGCGTTTCGTATTCTATCAGTCAAGACGGATTGAATTGGAGTAAGCCGACTGGTTTGTCAGGACCACCGCGTATTGAAGGCTTCGGCTGGATTGCCCGCGGCCTATGGATTCGAAATGGAGAATTACTGGCGTTAGCGAGTCATTTCAATGCCCCTGCTTATCCAGGCAAGGGATTGAGTCTGGAAGCGTTCCGTTGGAACAAAGAGATGAAGACCTGGGACGTGCATGGCACCGTTCGCGATGACACGCTCAACAATTTTCCTCCGAAGCTATTGCCATCTGGGCAATTCATGATGACGCGGCGCGATCATCGTAGGCAAGTCACTGTGATGCTTGGCGGCGAAAAATCATTTAATCAATGGGAGATACTCCCTCTTGCGAGCTACGACGGGAAGGGGCGACCAGAAGAACCATACTGGTACGTGCTACCTGATGAAAAAAACATTGTTGGCCTGATTCGCGACAACGGCCGTTCCGGTCGGTTGCTCCGCACTTATTCTATCGACAACGGGCGCACATGGAGTCCGATTGTCAAAACTAACTTTCCGGATGCCACCAGTAAATTCTTCGTTCTACGCACTTCACGCGGTTACTATGCGATGGTGTCCAATTCTAATCCGCATCGGCGTGATCCGCTGACATTGGCGATCAGCCGGGATGGGCTTGTGTTTACGGATCTTTTCTATCTGGTCGGTGGACGTCACGTTGATTATCCGCACATTATTGAACATGACGGATCTTTACTGGTTGCATTCTCTGGTGCGAAGCAGACCATGGAAGTGTTGAAAGTGTCTCTGGATGACGTGGACCGACTATTGGAGCGAGATCAGACCAAACAACAAAATTAACTTATCTAGTGGTTCATCTTCACTTAGATCTGATTCTGTCATTTCCGTAACTTTCGTATCCACCTTCCTTCGAAACGTATCCTTTGGTCTGCCGTATGAAATATCATTTTTTAGTTGGCAAGTACATAATATGTAGTATTGATTATGTACTGAGTATTCGAAATTGCAATTCATCGAGTTACTTCATCAGCAATGTTTTGGTTGAATACATCATTCAAAGTGAGGCACAATGAAAACTGTGAGTATTTCAAGAATACGAAGCGTGGTCGGATTTGTGGGCTGAATGATGGAAAAGCCTGTGGTAGATGTGGGGGGTGATATTCTGTTACCAAGAAATTGGATATTGACAAAGCGGTGTTCGAATTCCAGAATTGAGTTTGAGCTTCTTTGTTCGAAGCATCTCCTATTTCATCAGAAGGTCATTCGATGAAGAATTTTACCTCAATGAACAATCACGGTGTTTTCAAGACTTTCATTTTTCTCCTGTTGTGTAGCGGGTGTGGACACACGGATGAACCTGCTACCGACTCGATCAAGGCACTTGGGGGAATAATAATTAGTGATGACACGGGCAATGTCATACGAGTCTATTTTTCTGGCAGCACCATCAGTGACGTTGGACTTGTGCATCTTAAAGAGCTGACCAATCTGACCACATTGGAACTTTCAGGCACCAAGATCAGTGACGCAGGACTTGTGCATCTTAAAGGGCTGACCAGACTAACTCTTTTATGGTTATTCGAAACTAAAGTCACGAAAGAGGGAGTGATGAAATTGAAGGCAGCAATACCCGATTGCTGGATTAATCATGAAAGTGTATTCACCTGAATACAAAATCAAACATCAGCCGGAGTTTGAAAGTATTGTCATGCAGGCTTTGCTGCAGTAGGAAGTATCATTGACAATGCGGTGTTCGAATTCCAAAATTGAGTTTGAGCTTCTTTGTTCGGAGCATCTCCTATATCATCAGAAGGTCATTCGATGAAGATTTTTACCTCAATGAACAATCACGGTGTTTTCAACACTTTCATTTTTCTTCTGTTGTGTAGCGGATGTGGACAGACGGATGAACCTGCTACCGACTGGATCAAGGCACTTGGGGGAGAAATTGATCTTGATGACAAGGGTAATGTCATTCAAGTCAATTTTTGTGACACCAATATCAGTGACACAGGGCTTGTGCATCTCAAAGGGCTGACCAATCTGACCACATTGAACCTTCGGTTCACCAAAGTCACTAATGCAGGACTCGTGCATCTTAAAGAACTGACCAATCTGACGACATTGGACCTTGAAGGCACCAAAGTCAATAACGCAGGGCTTGTGCATCTTAAAGAGCTGGCCAATCTGACCACACTGGAGCTTCAGTTCACCAATGTCAGTGACGCAGGACTTGTGCATCTTAAAGGGCTGAACAATCTGACGACATTGAACCTTGAGATCACCAAAGTCAGTGACGCAGGACTTGTGCATCTCAAAGGGCTGACCAATCTGACGACATTGGACCTTGCAGGCACCAGAATCAGTGATGCAGGACTTGTGCATCTTAAAGATCTGACCAGTCTGACCACATTGAGCCTTTATCGAACCGGCATCAGTGACGCAGGACTTGTGCATCTTAAAGAGCTGGCCAGCCTGAGGACATTAAAACTTGCATCCAACACCAAAGTCACTGACGCAGGACTTGTGCATCTTAAAGAGCTGACCAATCTGACGAAATTGAGGCTTGCAGGCAACAAGATCAGTGATGCAGGACTTGTGCATCTTAAAGGGCTGACCAATCTGACCACATTAGACCTTGGGTACGCCGACATCAGTGACGCAGGACTTATGCATCTGAAAGAGCTGAGCAGTCTGACGACATTGAACCTTCGACGCGCCGACATCACTGATGCAGGACTTGTGCATCTCAAAGGGGTGACCAATCTGACGACATTGATCCTTTACGGCACCCGCAGCATCACTGATGCAGGGCTTGTGCATCTTAAAGATCTGACCAATCTGACCACATTGGACCTTGCAGAGACCAACATCAGTGATGCGGGACTTGTGTATCTTAAAGGGCTGACCAGCCTGACGACATTGAGCCTTGGGCACACCAACATCACTGACGCAGGACTTGTGCATCTTAAAGAGCTGACCAATCTGACCACATTGAACCTTGCAGGCATCAAGATCAGTGATGCAAGACTTATACATCTTAAAGAACTGACTAATCTGACGAAATTGAACCTTCGACACACCGACATCACTGATGCAGGACTTGTGCATCTTAAAGAGTTAACCAATCTGACCACATTGAACCTTCGAGGCACCAACATCACTGACGCAGGACTTGTGTATCTTGAAGGGCTGACCAATCTTATTACATTGGACCTTTCATACAACTTCACTAAACTAACTTTTTTGGGTTTGATCAGAACTAATGTCACGAAAGAGGGAGTGATGAAATTGGAGGCAGCAATACCCAATTGCAAGATTTTACGTTAGAACTGTATTCTCCTGACTGCAAAATCAAACAATAAAAAATTGCTGACCAAGCCAGATGGTGGCATCATCAAATTGCGTCATTTATTTCATCAGAAGGGAATTCTATGAAGAATTTTTACCTCAATGAACAATCACGGTGTTTTCAACTCTTTCTTATTTCTTCTGTTGTTGATTTGATTTACTACATTCATCAAACAATTGAAAAAGCCTTGACAATTGTCTTTCCACAATCCTACCATCTATTAACGATCATCCTTTGGGACCCACCTGTTCTCTTCGTATTGCGATGTCGCAGTTACGGAATTTCTTGAGACGCACCAGGATCGTGATTTGTATTCAATTTGCAATTGAGTAAACGCATGCATTTTCGTCTCATTCTTTTATCTCTGGCGGGTTTTCTCACACTTTCAGTCGATATTTGTCTGGCGGAAAAAGTGGAGCCGAAAAAATCGGTTTCAAAATCAAAAATCGATTTCAGTCGCGATATACGTCCCCTCCTTTCGGATAACTGTTTTCACTGTCATGGTCCCGATACGAAACATCGCGAAGGCGATCTCAGGCTTGACATTGAAGCGGCGGCGAAAGCAAGTTCAATCTCTCCTGGGCATTCAGAGAAAAGCGAACTTTACACACGTATTAGCAGCACTGATCCCGATCTACAAATGCCTCCGGCTGAGTCGAATAAGAAATTGACTCCCGCGCAGGTTGAATTATTCAAACGTTGGATAGATGAAGGAGCCGAGTGGACCAGTCATTGGTCGTTTATCGCACCAAAAAAGTCAGCGCTGCCTGCTGTCAAAAACAGCAAGTGGGTTCGCAATTCCATAGATCAATTTGTTTTGTCACAGATTGAACGTCAGCAGGGAAAACCTGCGGATGCAGCAAATCGTCGTACGTTAATTCGACGTCTTTCTTTGGATCTTACAGGTTTGCCTCCCTCCATTGCAGAAGTGAATGCCTTTTTAAACGATCGTTCGCCTGATGCCTATGAAAAAGTGGTAGACCGTCTGCTCACTTCAAAACATTACGGAGAGCGAATGGCTTTGATGTGGCTGGATGCGGCCCGATATGGTGACACGAGTGT
>NZ_CALEMX010000525.1 GCF_937910335.1 uncultured Gimesia sp.
CCGTCAGTCTGGATGATGAAAACGTCAAGGGCATTCATATGTCCCGACTGTTTCTGAGTTTGAATCAGCGTCTGGCTGATGCCGAGCTTTCTTTGCCTTTAGTAAATGAAATCCTGAAAGATTTTGTGCAAACTCATGAGGATATGAGTAAGAACAGTTTTTTGACGCTGTCCTATGAGCACTCTTTGAAACGGCCGGCTTTACTTTCTGATCATGCGGGCTGGCGGGCCTATCCCATTAAGATACATAGTGCGTACCGCGGGGGCGTCTTTCAGCATCAGATGCAGGTTCGCCTGACGTATTCGAGTGCCTGTCCCTGTTCGGCGGCTTTATCGCGGCAGTTAATTCAGCAGGCATTTGAGAAAACCTTTGGTAATCGGAGTGAAATTTCTCATGAGGAGGTCTTTCAGTGGCTGGGAACCCAGGAAGCGATATTGGCGGTGCCTCACAGTCAGCGCAGCCACGCTGATGTCCTGGTGGAGTTAGACAGCGAACTGGAAGATTTTCCGATTGAATCTCTGATTGATTATCTCGAACGGGTGATTGCGACGCCGGTACAGACCGCGGTCAAACGTGAAGATGAACAGGAGTTTGCCCGTTTGAACGGAGCGAATCTGATGTTCTGTGAAGACGCGGCCCGCAAAGTGAAGGCGGCGTTAGAGCAATTTACGGGAGTCCACGATTTTCGCGTGGAGATCAACCATCTGGAAAGCCTGCATCCCCACGATGCGGCTGCGGTTGCGACGGGGAATTCTAGTTCGGAATCGTAAATTTTCTACGTTGATGGCTCTTGTTGAATTTTCTGTTCCGTAAACCGCTGTTTGCTTTTTTCCGCCATACTCCGAAGTCTTGCCATGGTAGATGGATCTGCTTCGATCTCTGCTTGTATGGCTCTGGTTTCTGCCTGATCTGTTTTGGAATCAGTCAGCTTTTGATAGTTTCTCAGGATCTGCTTTTCACTTGATTGAAGAAGCCCGGGAGCGACCGCTAGATAAATCAGCGCGAACAGTAATGCAGTGACAGCACAAGATTTTGCCAGCATCCGACCCGCGTGGTTTAGTACGATTCGTTTTCGCGTCTGTAGTAGCTTGGGAAATCCCCCCGTAATAAACCGAGATTGACGCTTTAGATACCAGAGACACAGAATCGAGAGGGAAATCAAAGTCGCAATAATTTCTCCCGCCAGCCAGTACCAAATCAGACAGACCTGGGTGGCAGTTTGGCTGTACAGGCTAAAATAGTTTTCCGGGATGCCAGGTACGGCATACAAACCTAAAATATTTCTCCAAGTGACGGGGTAGATGGGGTCTGTGAGGTTAACCGGGATTTGGTATACCCTGGCAAGATTTAATCCGTAGGGAACTGTGATGGCGGCTAAGAGCAGAATCAGTCCCCCGATGTAAAATGATGCCGATTGCGAATGTCGTTTCTCACTGAAGAATTTTCTGGAAAAACGCAGCGAAAGCACTCCGAACAGGAGCATGACGGCAGCGATAGCAACGATGGTTGCCACCGGGGTTTGAAACCACCACTGGTAAAGGTCGGTATATTGAGAGACGATCAAAACCGGGATGGACATAAAGAAACTTAGGGAAAAAATTTGTGGCCAGGGTACGGAAAATCCAGCATGAATCAGGTACAGGAAACCCAGAACAAACAGTAAGTAGCCGATCCAGTAGATCCACTGCAGCGCTCTCCATTGTAGCTGAAGAGGTACGATTTGAGCGGGGAATAATCCCCATACTAAGAGGCTCATCCCGGCCCCGAGTAGCCAGCAGACTAAGGGACGCCAAAATCCCATCTCGACGAATTCCGAATTCGGATCACTTCTGCCTGACCAGCTAATTCCTCCAGCGACTAACGCGCAGACAAGCGAGATGAAAATCAGATTCAGTGATGTAGCCGAGAGCAGGGCTAACCGAAAATACTGGGGAGTGTCGTTGGAGGGGGCCCGCTGCTCGATGCGTTTCAGAACTTCAGTATTGATGTTCTGTGTCAGGAGTGCCTGGCTGTATTCTTTTGAGAAAGCTTCGTACTCTGCGGGGTTTAGTATCCCGGGATCTTCCTCCTGCAGTTTGAGCAAGTCGACCAGTCCATTGATGCGAAGTAAGAGCTTCAAATCGGTGAGATAAAGATAGGAATGATCAGTGACAAGCTGTTCCGAAATACTCAGATTGCGGCGTGCTTCAGCTGCAGCGGCACTGTAATGTTTCTGGTTGGCGGCAGAGTTAAATTCCTTTTGTAACATTAATAACAGTTCCACCAGGATTAACTGTTCCCGGGTTCTCCCTTTTCTGCTTTCCGCCATGGAGATCTGGTAATTGATTGAAATCCCGATCTGTGAGAGGAAAGCTAACGTCGCGGCTTCTCCGGTATATCCAGTATCCAGGAACTTTTTCTGGAGTCCGGCGTTGAGTTTTTGACGTGACTGCTGATATTGCGAAGGATCTAGAATATTGATTTGTGGACTATCCGGTTTGATCTCACTCGAAATGGACCATAAATGGAGGGCTGCCAGGTAGTCATAGAGGGCATTCTCTGGATCGTGTCGGGTACATTCATCGAGGACAGCCTGCCAATCCTGCTGACGGGGAATCAGTTTTATCGGTTGCTGTTGTGTTTTCTGCAATTGAAACAGTAGCAGTGCTCGATTGCGCCAGAGATATTTATTCTCAGGATCCAGCTGTGTGGCCAGTTTGCTCTGTTCCAGGCAGGCTTCACGGGCCTGGGGTTCAAAGTCATCCTCCATTGCTTCAACGGTCTCGTGATCCCATTCTCGATCAATAATAAGGAGGTAATATAAACTGCGTTTATCAAATCTGGTGGTGGCATAGTGTCTGAGCTGATAAAGCTTGCGAGGTGTATCCAGCATCCAGGCTGCTCCCAGTGCCACTTGGGGATCGAGTTGCGCTGCTTCGTTTTCCTTGGACTGTTGAATCCAAAAATCGGCCTGTTCTGCAGGAGTTCGGTAGGAAACGGGGATTTCCCAATTGTAGAGTGAGCGGATTTGCGCGCTCCCTTCATCGCCGAGCAGTTTCCAACTGTCGGCTGAGACACCCAAAGTCCATAGTAGACGAGAGGCGAGAACTAAAAAGAGTAGTAGCAATAGAGCGAGTGGCCAGCGAGAACGAAATTTCATAAAATTTCCATGCTAGTCAGATTAGTTCGATTGTCCTGTAACCTTCTTCGTAATGTGAACAGGCATCCGCGTTGCCAAAAGGCTATCAGCCCGATTTTATATTCCGGTTCCATTCTTCATCATCCCTGAAATCATTTCATGATTTATTAATCAGGGATCCGCAGTCGGTCTCGATCTAAATACTCGTGGGAAAAGTTGAGTTTTACTTTGCCGTCATTGCGTACATCAGTAATCGCCCCGCTCTGCCATACGCCGATCGGGTTGAGAAATTGAATCCGCATTCCGCCAGTTAGTTCTGTGCTGGAAGTAACAGCTGAATAGCCGTCGGCATTCGTTTCTTTTTTGGCTGCATTTAAACGTAATTCATTGGTAACTTTCGCGCGTGCTCTCCCTGCCTCACGCAAAATACTTTTCACAGTCTCCACTAAAGCAGGATTTCCACTAAGTCGCTTTCTCTCTTCTGCCACACGAGCCATGAGTGGTTTACGCTTTTCACTAAACTCCTTATTGAGGGCCATCGAGTCTTTGAGTGGTATGTTCTGGTCTTTTCGCATTTTAGTCAGCTCGAATGAATTTTTCGCCATTTTTTCCTCGAGTGCAATCAGTTTCGGCGCTGCTGCTTGCGCACTTGCCTCATTTTTAATTGAGGTAAGAAGATCAAGTTGCTGACTTTGATAAGACAGCGAACGATCCATCAGTGACTCAGGGGTACTGGAAAGTCCGACGGTTTGGCCCACATTTTTCCAGTCAACCACAAAAATAACGATTACCAAAACTAGAACAGTCCCGGCTATGCCTGCAATCAACCCGATAGGCAGGTTCGTTTTCGTCGATTTTTTCTGTTTCGAACCAGAACTTTTCTTCTTCCTCCTGCGAGGAGACTGATATTCGTCTTCCGAGGATTCTTGAGGTGGTCTGCGTCGACGACGTTTACGAGGGGGAGTATTCATGCGACATGTTTCTCACTATCAATGCGTATCAACCAATGCGTATCAACACTAATTAAGAACGTTCAGAATCAAGAATTTACAGCATATGGATTCTGATTATTTGTTGTCAACTGCCAGATGTTCGAATGTATCATTAATGCAACATTCTGCCCGCCCCTTTCTATTTGGGGTGCGCCTGAAACGGTTCGCTCACTCAACTTCGCGTCTCTCCCCCGTGTCTCATGTTTGGTGATTGTGCTCTCTCTTTCGTTCATCTGGTGCTGGGAGCCGCGATGGGGTTTGCTGGTTCTATTTTTGCCTGAGTCGGGACTTTTTTGATGTTCATTCTTGCGGAGAGTTGTTGGATGCCATAATTTAGTTTTATTAAAGAAATTACTTTTCGTTCTAGATCAGGAAAGCTCCAATGCATTTGAAAAGACAACTCATGATATCCTGCTTCTGTCTGGCTGCAGTTTTTACAGTCAACGTCGAAGCCGGTGAGAAAGTGGTGGCTCCCAAGGATGGTGTGATCAAGCTGTTTAATGGCAAGAACCTGGATGGTTTGTATGTCTGGAATCGTGGCACCGAATACGAAGATCCCCGTAAAATCTTTACGGTGAAAGATGGCATGCTGCATATTTCCGGCGACGGTTATGGTGGATTGATCACGAAGAAAGACTATCGCGATTACCACATGGTGATTGAATTCAAATGGGGTGAAAAGACGTGGGGCGCTCGCAAAGACCGTACGCGTGATTCCGGCGTGTTGTTTCACTGTCATGGTCCCGACGGCGGCTATGGGAGTACCTGGATGGCATCCATTGAAGCTCAAATTATCGAAGGGGGCGTGGGTGATATTCTGGTCTTAACGGGTAAAGACCCTAAGACCGGAGCAACCATTCCGACTTCACTGACATCGACAATTACCAAAGACCGTGATGGTGAGAAGGTCTGGAAAAAAGGGGG
>NZ_CALEMX010000526.1 GCF_937910335.1 uncultured Gimesia sp.
TGTACCAACGTTTTCGGTGGCGGAGCAGGAAGAATCACAACCGGGCAAAGTCATCGCCGATTTTCTTAAACAAACGTGCGTCGAATGCCATAATCAGGAAACTTCGGAGGGTGGGCTCAACCTGACACACATCACGTGGCAGCTGGATCATAAGGATGTTCGCCGGCAATGGGTTCAAATTCATGATCGCATCGCAGCAGGCGAAATGCCTCCTGACAAGGCGGATCTGCCGCTGAAAAACCGACAGAAGCTTCTCAAAATTCTCGCCACAGCCATTCATGATTCAGACTTTGCCGAGGTATCCAAAGAAGGTCGTGGACCGATGCGTCGGCTGACACGCCGTGAATACGAACAGAACCTGCGCGATCTTCTCGCACTGCCGCATCTTGATATCCGTGACATGTTGCCCGCGGATCGGGAAAAACAACATTGTAATAAAGTCGCCCATTTTCTTGATATCTCCCGAATCCAAATGGATGCGTATCTTAATTCCGCTGATGTCGCGCTACGAGAGGCGGTCGCCTCTGGGTTGCAACCACGTAAAGTTCAACATTATCGGTTGCCAGCCACACGCATGTTCCAAAGCGCGAACACGTACGGCGGTCGTGAGGCGATGTTCTACGCAAAGCATTCGCAAATGGTGCCACTGTCAGGTGCTGACCTGGCGCGGATGCGCAAAGAAAACAAACACGACCCCGAAATAGAACTGGCGATCTTTCGATCCGCTTCCTGGCCTTACTATGCCTATCCGGATGTGTTTAAGGCGATTGAACCGGGTGCTTATCATCTTCGTTTTTCTGCGCGCGCTGTCCGTCAGGTGGGTGATTTCGGCTTGAGGCCGGCATGGAATTCAATCCCCATGAATTTTCGTGCCAGGAAACGCTCGGGCCCCGATGTTTCAGGCGATGTTCGCGCCACAGGTAATACGCTTGATATCCAACCAGCGGCTGCAGTTTACGAATCCAACATTCGACTGAAGAAAAATGAAACATTTGAATACAGTCTGCTGGGATTACCAGTTCCGCGAGCGATCAATCCTGTCAACGCACTCTTGTATTATGATTTTCCGCCCATGCCGGACGGCGGTCATCCAGGAATTGCGTTTCAATGGCTGGAAATCACTGGCCCCATCGATTCCAAAACGTGGCCCCCCTCTTCTCACAAAGTTTTATTTGATAATCTTGCGATTCGTCCGGCGAGTCAGGGTTCTCTAGCTGTCGAACTTGTTTCTGAGCAACCAGAGAAAGACGCGTTACGACTACTGCATCGGTTTATCCAACGTGCCCAGCGAAAACCAACGCCCCCAGATGTCATCAATATTTATGAACGACTGGTCTTGAATGAACTCAAAAATGGTACTCCGCTGGCCGAGGCCCTCTTAACCGGTTACAGCGCATATCTATGTTCCAGTCAGTTTTTGTATTTAGCAGACCCTCAAATAGATTCTCCCGAAAGACATTATGCTATCGCCGCCCGATTGTCTCACTTTCTTGGTAATACACGTCCCGATTCCCCCCTGATGACACACGCTGAGAAAGGGGAACTGCTCGATGCACAGGTATTACGGAAAGAAACAAACCGCCTGATTCGATCAAAGTCCTTTACGAACTTTGTCACGAACTTCACAGATTACTGGTTGTCTTTGAAAGATGTCCGCCGAGATGAACCCGACATTCGACTTTATCCGGAGTATCGCTTCGACGATTACCTGATTCAATCAATGGAAGCCGAAACACGCGCCTTTTTCAGGGCGATGATTCAAGAGAACTTACCAGTTTCCGTCCTGGTGAATGCTGATTTTTCTTTCATCAATGATCGTCTTGCACGTCATTATGATCTCAAACCGATCAGCGGATCGGTTTTGCAACGCGTCAAAATCCCTGATGCCAGCCCCTACGGCGGATTGCTTACTCAGGCAGCAATTATGAAAGTCACTGCCAACGGCACAACAACGTCCCCCGTACTCCGCGGGGCCTGGATTATGGAACGCATCATGGGCAATCCACCTCCACCACCGCCTGCCTCGGTTCCCGCTGTCGAACCGGATATTCGCGGTGCAACAACGATAAGAGAACAATTAGCACGGCACACGAAAGATCCCACCTGTGCCTCTTGTCATGCGAGGTTCGATCCCGTTGGTTTCGCACTGGAAAACTTTGATATCATGGGCGCATGGCGGAATCGCTATCGTAGCCTTGCCAGTGGTGTTAAAGTCACCGGCATCGATCGCGCCGGACACGCTTTTACTTACTATGTAGCGGGCCCCGTTGATGCCAGTGCACAACTACAAAATGGGAAACAATTCAAGAACATTCAAGAGTTGAAAGAAATCCTGATATCAGATCCCAGGCAGCTTGCCCGTAATCTTTTGCATCAAATGACAGTTTATGCAACGGGAACACCGGTTCGCTTTTCAGACCGTCTCGTGATAGAAACCATTCTCGACCAATGCCACGAAAAGGGATATCGAACGCGAGACCTGATTCATGCTTTGATTCAAAGCAGGATCTTCATCGGGAGTAATCCACAAAACACTGGTATCTGATTCATCTAACTTTATTGCTGGAACCAATGAGATTTTCATGACTTCAAAATGCAATCTGCCACCTTCAACGAAAAACATTTCCCGACGCCGCTTTCTACGCGGCGCAGGTGTGACGCTGGCGCTCCCGCTATTGGAGTGCATGGCTCAAAAGTCCGTCGCAACATCAAGTGAGAACTTGCAGCCAAAACGCATGCTGCTCATTTCCAATAACCTTGGTGTTTTACCAAAGCCTTTTTTTCCTGAAACCACCGGGACCGCTTATCGGCTCTCTCCCTACTTGCAGGAACTCAAGGAATTCACCAATGATTTCACCGTATTCAGCGGGCTCTCTCACCCGGCATGCGAGGGAGGACACTCCACCGAAAATTGTTTTCTAACTGGCGCCAGACATCCAACGAGCAGTGGCTTCCGCAATACGATTTCTCTCGACCAGTATGCGGCAGAACAGCTTGGTCGACAAACCCGCTTCCGCACACTGAACCTGGGTGTAAATATCGATAAAGCGAACCGCAGCCTTTCGTGGACCAGAGACGGTGTACTTCTTCCCGCTGAAGACAGTCCGGCAAGTATTTTCAAAAAAATGTTTATCCAGGGCAGCGCAGCCAAAATCAAACAACGTCTACATCAACTGAAACGGCGTGGCAGTATCCTCGATGCCGTCTCAGATTCGGCTCAGCAGCTCAACAAAAATCTGGGACGAAATGATCGAGCACGTCTTGACCAGTATTTCACTTCGATTCGTGAACTCGAACAAAGATTGATTACGGCCGGCGAATGGGAACAGAACCCCAAACCCAAAACAGACCAACCAGCACCACAGGACATCGTAGATCGAGCACTGCTGTTCGATAAGTTCGAGCAGATGCTGACGATGGCGATTCTGGCGCTACAATCAGACTCCACCCGGATTGTCACGCTCATGGTCGATGCATTCGCGACACCCGTTTTTCAATTAGAGGATCAAGTCAAAAGTACGACCGGTTATCATTCACTCAGCCATCACGGCTTGCGTGCCAACCATCTGGCACAACTGGAAAAGGCAGACCGACGTCAAATGTCACTCTTACGACATTCGCTTAAAGTTCTCGCGAGTGTCCAAGATGAATCCAGTCGACTACTTGACAGCACTATGGTCCTTTATGGCAGTAACATGGGTGATGCCAACACACACGACAATACCAATTTACCAATTCTGCTAGCGGGTGGCGGTTTCAAACATGGACAGCATTTGGCATTCAATCGCGAAAAGAACAAGCCACTTTGTAACCTGTATGTCAACATCCTGCAGAAACTCGGTGTTGAATCTGATCATTTCGGATCAAGTACCGGAACGTTGACAGGACTAAATTCGTGAACCAAAACGAACTTCGTCTACAGCAGCAATACTAGACGATCACGCAAGAATCTCCTTCACGACATGCCCGTGAACGTCGGTCAAACGACGATCAATTCCCCCCGTGCGATACGTCAGACGTTCGTGATCAATGCCCAATAAATGCAGTATCGTGGCATGCAGATCGTAACAATAGGTCTTACCCTCTGCCGTCTGATATCCCAGATCATCACTTTTACCAAAACTCGTTCCCGCTTTGATTCCCGCACCCGCCAGCCAGGTCACAAACGTGCCGCGATTGTGATCCCGTCCGAGACTGCCCTGAGCAAAGGGGGTCCGACCAAACTCGGTCGTCCAGACAACGAGAGTATCGTCAAGCAAACCGCGCGACTTTAAATCTCGAAATAATGCGACAATCGGCTGATCAACACTTTTAGCCATGGGAGGCAACTGATTTTGAATATTGCTGTGGTTGTCCCAGTTATTGACGGCTCCCTGTGGACCACTCCAGACTTGAACGAAACGCGTCCCACGTTCCAGAAGACGCCTGGCCAGCAAACAGCGCCTGCCAAAGTCTTCAGTGATTTTCTCATTCAGTCCATAAGCGGCATGCGTTTCTTTCGACTCTCTTGCCAAATCAAACGCTTCCGGCGCACTCAGTTGCATTTTCGCGGCAAGTTCACCGGCGGCAATCCGTGCTTCCAGCCTGGAATCGTCGGGGCGTGGTGCTGCATGTTTTCGATTCAGCTGTTGCAATAACACAAACGTATCTTTATCGGCCTTCTTTTGTGCAAATTTGTATTTCGAATCGGCAAACAGATTCGGAATCGGTGTTTTACTTGTTGCGTTGACCAGCGTACCCTGATGTTTTGCCGGCAGGAATCCACAACTGAAATCTGCTTTTTGATTGTAAGGCAGCCCGCGCGAATCGGGCAGCACAACGAAGGTCGGAAGATCGTCCGCAATATTTCCCAAGGCATAAGAGATCCAGGAACCCATACTGGGAAACCCGGGCAACATAAACCCAGTATTCATCATATAGCTGGCCGGACCATGCACGTTGGTTTTCGTCGTCATGGCCATCAGGAACGCCAATTCGTCAACGATCTTCGCCTGATGCGGAAAAACCGTGCTGACCCAGCGGCCGGTTTCACCATGCTGAGCAAATTCGAACGGACTTTTCATCACCGCACCGGCTGCGGCAGTGAAACCTTCGGGTTTTTCTTTGGGCCCCAGCATCTGACCATGCAGTCGCACCAGTTCCGGTTTATAGTCGAACGTGTCCATCGGGCTCGCGCCGCCGTTCATAAACAACTGAATGACTCGTTTCGCCTTCGCCGGATGATGCAAGCCGCCGTTCAGGTTGGAAACAGGTGCTGCCGTCACTTCCTGCCCCAGCCACGAGGCGAGTACCGCCGCGCCAAAGCTGCCTCCCGAATGAGTCAGAAGTTC
>NZ_CALEMX010000527.1 GCF_937910335.1 uncultured Gimesia sp.
TTTTAGTGACGAATGTTGTTTTCGCAATCCGGCGACCCCAGAGATTATTCCTCATCCAGGCGGTAAAGCGGCTGGCTGATTCCAGTGGCATCAACAGACCAGGGAAGCCAGACAAAGGCGACTTCATTCACCATGAGATCCGACTTGCGTGGACGGACCGGATATTCATCGATTTCGAAATCTTCGGGGTGAATGGGTTCTTCCAGCTTGTCAATTTCCTGTTGGAATTCGTCTTCGAGGTCGGCGAATTTTTGCTTCTGAACTTCCAACGCTTCTTTAGCCCGTCCGATGTCGCCATGTTCTTTTGCTGCACGACCTACGTTACGGGCTGCCGTTGATGCTTTGCGGACATTCGTGGCGCTGGCGACTTTCCTGCCCATCAGCGCACCAAAAATAGTCGTTCCCAATGAAAGAAAGGTGCTCAGTTTTTTGTCACTGTACTGAGATTCTTCACGTGCCACGCGTTCTTCTGCAGTGCGAATGCGGTTTTTGATCGTTTCAAACTTTGACGCATATTTGGAACGCAGTTTTTCCATTTGTAAATCGCGTTTTTCACGCATGAGTTGCTTGAGCCGCGAGCGAAACTCCGCCTCGCTTTCGTTGGGATCGGAATACAGTTTGGGATCCGCACTGAACCACAGATTCAGCGGTCGTTCCTGATAGAGATACGTTTTCAGTTTCTTTTCCCACGTTTGATACTGTTTCGATTTGGTCAATACGCTATCGACTTCTGCAAATTGTGCCTGTTCAGCGGGATCGTTGTCGTATTCCAGATTGCCAACCGGGATGGGAGTCGCTTCTTCCCAGATGGATTCAGGAACTTCGCCTGTGATCGTGGTCAGCATGGCAACGTCTTGCCAGAGATCTACTTTCGATTTGGCGTCCGCATAACGAAGTTTCGCCAGACCGATGAGACCGGGGCGATACACCAGACGGCTACCTTGCGCCAACAGGTTAGACGCTGTAAAAATACGTTGTTTGATTTCCGACGGAATCAGCGGTCGTTGCGTGGGATCACTTTCCGGCGAGGATGCAACGGTTGGTGCGGGCGCGTTTCCTGCAGTTGTCTCCGCAATGCTATCCTTGCGGGGCTGCATCAGTTCTTTAATCTGAGTCCGTGTAAGAGGACCGCGCAGATAAGAGAGCGCCCATCTTGTGTGAAAGACAACCGGTGTTTCTTCATGAACATTGTGTAACAGGAAGACGCGGCTTCCCAGATCAGAGAGGGTCGCTTCCATTTGTTGTCTATTAAACTGGCTTCCCGCTGTTCCCGATGCACTCTCCAGGCCATCAAGCAGTCGTGCTTTATCTCGTTCGGTTTGTAGACGGCCGATAAACCATGTCCCCGTATTCGAGAGGCCTTTGTAATCCAGGTCGACCGGGTTTTGTGTGGAGAGTACGACACCCAGGCCAAATGCGCGGGCCTGTTTCAATAGAGTCAGCATCGGCGTTTTCGAAGGTGGATTGGCAGTGGGAGGAAAGTAGCCGTAGACTTCATCCATATACAGAATCGCCCGCAGGCTGGATGTGCCCGATTGACTGCGCACCCAGGCCAGCACTTCATTCAGAAGTACCGTCACGAAAAACATGCGTTCTGACTCTGAAAGGTGAGCGATCGAGAGGATGGAAATCCGCGGCTTGCCTGCTTTCGTCATCAGCAGGTTTCCAATGTTCAATGCCTCGCCCTGCATCCAGGATTCAAATCCCGGTGAGGCCAACAGATTATTAAGCTGCATTGAGAGTTGCATACGCTCTTTGGAAGGATAAAACGTTTCCAGATCCAGGAAGCCTACTTTATCGATGGGTGGTGCTTGAATTTCCTGAATCAAACTGGCAATGGACAGATTGCGTTTTTCTTTCCAGGCATTGCTGAGAATATTTGAGAGCAGAATATGCTCGCGGCTATTAATCGGGTCGGCGTCGATTTTCAGTAACGCCAGCAATCCGGATACAGCCGACATGATCCGATCCCGCAAGGCATCGCTGTCATTCAAAACCGCATCACTGGGCGCATCAAATGATTTCAACACGGAAATCGGCAAGCCGGCGTTGCTGCCCGGAGTATATATGGCCATATCAACAGCAGAACGCAGTCGTTCAATGCGGGCCCCATCCTGTTGCCAGTCGGCGAGCCCTTTTTTCCAGAGGTCGGCCGTCCAGCTGGCATACTCATCGGGAGTTTTTCCTTTGCGAACGGCTTCACTTTCTTCGATCCAGGGACGAAAGTCATCCGGTTTCAAATCCGGGAAATTGAGCAGCAGGTTTCCCAGGTCGCCTTTGGGATCGATGGCGATTACGGGAATGTCATCAATGGCGGCTTCTTCCAGCAGAGAGAGGCACAACCCGGTTTTGCCGCTGCCGGTCATCCCGACACAGACCGCGTGTGTCGTCAGGTCTTTGCTGTCATACAGCACTAAATCGTCTTTGATCTCTTTGTTGGGAAGATCATATTCTCGACCCAGATAGAATGCACCGAGTTTTTCGTAGGGTTGATCAGTCATTACGCACCATGAATGGGAGGAAGATATGAAAATAAGATCGTTATGACAATCAGGAATCGTCAGCTTTCAATCTGATCATAGAGTAACATTCTGGCGCCATGATTTCACGTTTGGGATGAGAGTCTTCTCTGAAATTTGCAACGAAGAATGAACCAGGATCGGCATTCAGTGCGGTTCTTCCTGTTCAGTGACGACAGAAAAACAGGAAAAAACCTCTTCGGGAATGCGTCGTGGTGTGAGATTTTCATAATTCACAAAAGCCCAGTTTGTCTCGGCTCGAACCAGCAGTTCAGAATCGGCGGGCCGAATGATGCGGTACTTTCGGAGTGATTTGACTTTTTTTAGTGTGGAAATCCAGGTTTGCACCACGATTTCCTGGTCCACAAACGCCGGTTGTAGATATTCAATATAGTGACTCCGCGCCACCCAGCCAATTTTTTCTTCTCGATAACGACGGGGCGACCAGCCATTGGCACTGGAATGATCGACAGCCGCATCCTGCAGCCATTTCAGATAGATCACATTATTCACGTGACCCAGCCCGTCAATTTCCTCTTCCGTGACTAAATGACGGTATTCATAAATGCGATGCATGGAATTTCTATCCCGGGTTATGGTATGTTATTACCAGAAATGATCACAGGCTGCGTTGAGAGAGCCATCCAACATGATCTGGATCATCTGTATTGAATCTGTATTGAAATAGTGTAATTGAATTGAACGATAATGGAATCAGAGTTCCATGAATAATTTAGAGTCGCTTCCACTGGTGATTGGATTAGGTGAATTGCTGTGGGACTGTTTTGGTGATGATAGACGCCCCGGCGGTGCGCCGGCGAATGTTGCTTTTCAGGCAAATCAACTGGGATGCCAGGGGACCGTTGTCTCGCGTGTCGGACAAGACGCGTTGGGAACAGAGTTATTGGACTTCTTAAAGCAGCAACAGCTTTCGACAGAGTATATACAGATCGATCAGGCGTTCCCCACAGGGACAGTCACCGTAGAGTTTACTAATGCCAATGACCCACAGTATACGATTCATGAGAGGGTGGCCTGGGATCATCTGGAATTTAATGGCACATTGGCTGAATTGATGAAACAAACGCGGGCCGTCTGCTTTGGCACGTTAGCACAGCGCGAGGAAACATCACGTGAATCAATTCACAAATGTCTGGCAGCGACGGACTCTGATTGTCTGGTCGTGTATGACATCAATCTACGCCAGCATTACTTTGATCGAAGCTGGATCGAGCGTTCACTGTCTGCCGCTAAGATCGTCAAGCTGAATCAGGATGAAGTTGGTATTTTATCAGGTCTGTTGAATGTCACATTTGGTGATATAAAACAGTTTGCAGCTTATCTTCAGCAGGCGTATGAAGTAGAAGCGGTCTGCATTACACGTGGTGCAGCGGGATGTTTGATTTTTACATGCGATCAAGAATATGATATCCCCGGCACTCCGATAGAAGTGGCTGATGCAGTAGGCGCCGGCGATGCCTTTACCGCGGCGTTAATTTCCCGTCGCCTGTTGGGATGGCCCTGGGAAAAGGCGGCTTTGTTTGCTAATCGTGTGGGAGGTCTGGTAGCCAGTCACTCAGGGGCGATGCCTGTATTGCGGGATGAGTTCGAAAAATTGAGCCAGGAAATACAGAATAGATAGATCACTTTAAGTTTATAACCTTTTAATTTCTTCAAATAGAGTAAGGATGATTGCGATGTCTCGTTTGACTTTTATTGCATTGACTTTAGTGGCGATCAGTTTTGTGGGGTGTCTCGGTGAAACTCCCACAGCCGTTGACCCTGAGGTTCCCGAGGTGACATCTATAGATGAAAAACGGGAAATACTTCCAGCGACAGGAGATACTCAGGTCTTACTGGAAACGACAAAGGGAAATATCGTACTCGACTTGCATTCGGATTGGTCACCCAAAGGCGTAGAACGTTTCAAAGAGTTGGTGAAGCTGGGGTTTTACAATGACGTCGCGTTCTTTCGCGTGATTGAAGGGTTCATGGCACAGGTCGGCATGAATGGTGACCCCGCATTGCACGCCAAGTGGAAAGACAACAATATTATGGACGAGCCAGTTGTGGAATCAAACAATCCGGGCTATGTCTCGTTTGCTAAAACAGGGGCTCCGAATTCCCGTTCGACACAATTCTTTATCAACTATGGTAATAACTCGAGATTGGATGGAATGGGTTTCTCACCGTTTGCACAAGTGATCGAGGGTATGGAAGTCGTGAATTCTCTATACAATGGATACGGTGAAGGTGCAGGGGCTCCCGATCAAGGGGCAATTATCGCCAAAGGAAATGCTTATCTGAAAAGTAATTTTCCCAAGCTGGACTACATCAAAAAGGCAACCATTATCGCTGAGAAGCCAGCTAAAGCAGAAGCCAAACCTGAGTCTACAGAGGCGGCTGCAAAAGAGGACAAGAAACCGGTAGCACCCAAAGTTGAGAAGAAAGAAGAACCAAAAACAGAAAAAGAGACACCGAAAAAAGAGGCTGCTAAAAAAGAGAATTAGTCAGTAGATCAATTCAGTGCTTCTAATCGTTGACCGGCATACGCACAAAGGGAGCCCGGATGCAATCCAGTTCATCCAGCTCCCTGCTGGCTTTTTGGAAGCGGCCTTCTGTTGTCCGGTGCGTCATTATGACCAGGGGCACAATCGGGTAATCTTCGCTTTGATCGACTTCGGGCGCTTCATGTTGTACCAGGCTGGCGATACTAATCAGGTGGTCTCCCAGCACATTTGTAATGTCAGCCAATACGTGCGGGCGATCTTCTACATTTAATCGCAGGAAGTAACGTCGGGAGATTGCTTCGCGAGGCATGATTGTGATTTCCGGCTGTGCATCCCAGAGATTCAGTCTGGGAAATGTGATCGCGGCGCGTCCGACGGCAACGTCGACCAGATTGGCAACTACTGCGGAAGCGGTTGCCATCTGTCCGGCTCCCATGCCTGACAGCCAGACTTTTCCCACAGCATCTCCTTCCAGCGCGATTTTATTATACGCGTCTTCTACATGTGCCAATGGATTATCATTGCGAATCAATGTAGGTTGGGCATGCATTTCCAATTGCCCCTCCAGCAATTTGGCTACCGCCAACAGTTTGACGGTATACCCCAATTCGGCCGCGTATTGTAAATCGGCCAGCGAGAGCAAATCGATTCCCTGCCTGAGGAACTGGTCCAGATTGACTTTGATTCCGAGCGCCAGTTGAACAAGAATTCCGAGCTTCTGCGCGGCATCGGTGCCATCCACGTCCATGGCAGGGTCCGCTTCGGCATAACCAATTTCTTGAGCCGAACGCACTGCGTCTGCGTAGCTGGTATTATGCGAAAACATTTGCGTTAGAATATAGTTGCTGGTTCCATTCAGGATGGCTTCAATCGAAGTGATCTGATTAGCCGACATGGCCTGTGTAACAGTTTCGATTAAAGGCACACCGCCGGCAACGGCTGCTTCGAAGCAGATGCAGCGATTCAGTTCTCTGGCGCGCTGGAACAGACTCTCGCCTTTTTCACAGAGCAGCGCTTTATTTGCAGTAATGACGTCTTTGCCGCTTTCCAGAACCCGCAGCATCGTGTCGTAAGCGGGATCGATTCCGCCGATCAGTTGAATCACGACCTCGATGGAGTCATCGTTGATCACCGATTCCAAGTCGTCGGTTAGCACTCCCGCAGGGAGTTCGATATCTCGTGCTTTGGAAAGATCTCTGACGATCGCCCGCTTAAGATGGATTGGTCGTCCAGCGCGTCGTGTCATTTGCTCGGAACGATTGAGCAAAATTTTCGCGACACCACTGCCTACGGTTCCCATACCGATAATGGCTACATTTAAGGGAGAAGACGACATTCCAGATTCCTGAGTTGGTTATGATGGTGATTTTCAGCGAGGGGACCTAAGTTCTGCACCGTACTATAGACGCTTCCCCTGGTCAGTGGAACCATTGACTGAGGAATCAGTTCAGTTCGGGATGAGAATCTCGTCGAATTTATCGGTTTTAAGGGCTAATACAAGGCAGAATGAAGATCTCGGGTACAGTCTGTTTATTGAGGAGTCCGGTGTGTCGTACCATCTGGTTCAATCGCAGGAGAGCAGCTCTTTATTGCTGACAAAGTTTTTCCAGCAGGCATATTTTTCTTGTTTCACCTGTTGCAGCAGAACCGGATTGCGGCTGGGTTTGGCCGGCTTCTGGAATAGTTTCATACCGGCTTGAGTAGGAGTGCGACCTCCTTTTTTTGTATTACATCGCCGACAGGCGCTGACAATATTTTCCCAGCTCATGCCTCCGCCATGAGAACGGGGAACGACATGATCCAGGCTTAGCTGCTTCACACCAAATTTCTTATGGCAGTACTGGCAGCGATAACTGTCCCTGATGAAGATATTCCGACGATTGAATTTGATGGTATTGTTGGGGATCCGATTATAGTTCAGCAGGCGGACAACTCGGGGAACTTGAATTTCGAAGTTGACGGAAAGGATCCAGTCATCCAGTTCCGTTCGTTCATGAAATTCGGATCTCAGCTCACTGATTTCGATCCAGGAACTGAAGTCATAATTCATAAAACTGCCGTCTTCAACGCTGATGACTTCTGCAATGTCTTTACTGAGCAGACAGAAAGCACGTCGGGCGGTAATGACGTGGACCGGTGAATAAGTTTTATTCAACGCCAACACGCTTGACTGCATGGCACTCGACTGTGCTTTTACGGTAGTTGCAGAAATCATACGCCGACCACCCTCCAGATCGATTTGCAAGGTCATGGCAATTTCAAAGTGTGATTACATTTAACGCGACTCACTCAAAAAAAGTATCATGGGAATTGTCGGGCATAATACCTGAATTAGTACACCGGTCAATTCAAAGTCCGAGAATCTTTGCACGAATGATGCGCGCACATTCATCGCAAATATTTTATACTTCAAAGGGCCTCTCGTTCAACTCTTCTCTGAACTTTTTTCAAACCCAAATTGATGCGATGGCACAATTTATGGTAAGGCTGATCTTCATACGCACTATAAAAAACGAGTTCAAAGTGAATGCGAATAAAGTGTGAAACGAGGGACGATTCTCAATTGGGATTGTTTAAGAGCAGGTCATATGTATAGATTCATGATGTTTTAGGACTTTGTACTTTACTCAGAGCGATAACTTACCGTCAGTTTTCAGAGACCGCATTTGGGCGAACAATGCCGATTTGGGGAGAGATACCTTGTTTTCAATTGCAGGGAAATTCAGACGAATGAATTGAGTTCGGTCATCAGATTGTCTCGAAATTCAGTCATCTGTTCGGGAGAGAGTAGCGGTTCCACAAAACATAATGTCAGGTGCAATCTGCCGGCGAGTGTTGATACAAGCAACATGACTTCCGGCCCCACCGCGTTCTGCCCGGAGATGGAATAATCTTCGCGAATCGTTACATCGCCGATTTGTTCCGGCAGTGGAACCGGTCCGATATTCGACACGCCGAGGGTAGCGAGTCTTCCATGATGATTTCCTGTCGCCAGCTGCTGCAGGGATTTCCCGACAAAGGCTCCCAAAACGGGAGCAGGCGGCCGCGCAAAGGAAATAGAAAAGCGGACTATTTTCGAACAGTTTTTTGCCAGAGACAAGAGGTCACCGTCGTCATCTTGGGGAAAACTATTCATAAACCAGAAAATGAAACAACCAGGTTCGCGCGAATAGTCCCCCGGTCCGCATTCATGACGAAGAGAAATATTTGATAGTGTTAAACAAGGTGCGCTGGGATTCTGCAAAAACTTCTTGCTTGAACGTATCATCGCCGCCAATAGTAATCCCTGGAACGAAATACCTTCTTGTTTTGCTGTTTGTAGAATTGTTGTCGTTTGATCTGTCGATAAACTCGAGAATCGTAAGCGGGTTTTCCTTGTATTGACGTTGGCCTCTAAACCTGCGGGACGCTTAAAAAACGCCATCGTTTTTTGATAAGATTTTAACAGTAGATCAGTGATGATAAATAACAAGCTGTTTCGTAGCCTGTTTTCTTTGTGTAGCAGCAACTCCAGCGGTTGAGTGATCGTCGTTTCAGTCAGCTCTGTCTTTGTTGGTTGCTGGAACTCTTGCAGAATGCGTTCGAGATGCACGGTTGCCGTCACAGGGTCGGCAATGGCATGGTTGTAAACCAGCAGTAATTCCCAGTCAGAAGACGCTGCAGAATGAACCACCACCATCCGCCATTGCGGGCCACCATTTTCCAGACGGCGGGTAAGCTGTTGTTCGGTTTCCTGACGCCAATGCTCGGGGGAATCTCTTGTGACTGATTCAACAATTGGTTGAAAGTTCTCCAGTCTTACTAATCTTGGTTTCTTTCTGTGTCGAACGATGGTAGAGGCTAGTAGAGGCAGTGATCGGGTAGCGTTTACCGCCGCAGCGCGGAGTTTTTCAACATCACAAGGTCCGGATAGCCGAACCGCTCGAATCATCAAACAGCCTCCGTACCGGTCGTTTCCTTCTTCAAACAGGCGTTCTACAAATCCTAACGGACGCAGTAACTCAGGCATGAATCGAACCAGTGCGGACAAAGAGGGCTGGGAAACTTTCATCCTATCATCACATTCGACGCAATGATAACTTTGGCAATGAATGTTCGTAACAATTCTAGCAGGTCAGAAGAGATATGTGACCAACTAGCCAAAATCCTCACTGGTTTCGCTTCACCAGATCAACCAGATTTGATGAAGCGACTTGAAAACCAGAATGAGATTATTGTAACCAGGAAAGTGGTGCCGTTGCTGGGGGCATTTTTATAAGTTTCACGCAGGAAACTTCTTTGTGCTGGGAGACTTCCTCAAGTGCAGCCTCCGGAACATCTCCATCTACATTCAACACCGCGATTGCCTCGCCACCAGGTTGGTTCTGCAGGCGACCTAAAGCCATGTGAGCAATATTTACTTTGTGGTTGCCCAGCACGGTGCCGATGTAACCGATGAGCCCGGGTACGTCATTATGTCGGTAGATCAGCAGGTTGCCATCAAGGTAGCCATCAAGATAGAACTCATCGAGACGCGTCAGACGTAAAAAGTCCTGACCAAAAATGGTTCCGGCAGCGGAAGATTGTCCATGTTCGGTTTCTATTGTTGCAGAGATCAACGTAGAGAGGGTTCCTGCTTCGGTGGATCGCGATTCCGAAATGTCGATGCCACGTTCTTTGGCGAAGACCGTCGCGTTTACGATATTGACGTCTGCCTCAAATGCATTGGAAAGCAACCCTGCGGTGAAGCTGGATGTAATCAGTTTTGTCTGTTTCTCTGCCACTTCTCCCCGATATTGTATTTGAACGCTTTTCAGGCTGCCTTTGGATTGTTGCGCCAAAAACAGACCCAGCCGATGTCCCAGTTCGATATGTGGTTTGAGATCGGCCATCTCGGCGCCCGAAACGGGAATCATATTGATGGCGTGTCTAATTTCGTTTCGAGTCAGAAAATCTGAAATGATTTCTGCGGCTTCCAGCGCCACCATCTCCTGAGCTTCATCTGTAGAAGCACCGAGGTGAGGAGTTGCCAGCATGTTGGGGGCGTCAATCAGTCGTCTGTTTTCTGGTGGTTCCTGAGTAAAGACGTCGCAAGCGGCGCCGGCGACCTTGCCCGATTCGAGGGCATCGGCCAGATCGTCTTCATTCACAATACCCCCTCGGGCACAGTTAATGATTCTGACTCCGGGTCGCATCGTAGCGATACGTTCGGCGTTGATCAGGTCACGCGTTTCATCAGTCAATGGAGTATGTACCGTCAAAAAATCACAGTGTTTGACCAGCTCATCTACTTCTTTATAAAGTTCAATGCCATATTCGGCTGCGCGTTCTGCCGAGAGGAAAGGATCATAACCGATGATTTTCATTTCCAGGCCTTGTGCCCGTTGTGCCACTGAAAGACCGATCCGTCCCAGGCCGATAATGGCCAGCGTTTTACCGGAAACCTGGGTTCCCGTTAATTTCTTTCGTTCCCACTTGCCTTCCTTCATGGTGGCATAAGCAGGACCAATGTTACGGGCCAGTGACATCATTAAAGCAATCGTCTGTTCTGCCGTGCTGGTGGTATTTCCCGCAGGAGTGTTCATCACGACGATGCCTTCCCGAGTGGCGGCAGCGCGGTCGATATTATCGACGCCCACACCAGCCCGGACGATCGCCTTGAGTCTAGGTTGATCTTTCAGAACTTCTTCAGTCAGCTTTGTTGCACTGCGAATGATAATTCCATCAGCCGATTTGAGCGCCTCTCGGACCTCTTCTGGTGAAAGTCCGGAACGAATATCGAGCTCGATTTCCGGGTTTTCTTCTAGTATTTTCAGACCAGCTGGCGAAAGATTGTCCGTGATCAGGACTCGGTACATGGAACTCACTCACTTCTTTAAATAGAAAGACAAAGGGTCAGGAAATCACTACGACTCCTATATAATACAGAGATTTCGTCCCTTAGCATAGTTCGCCAAAAAATCGCGCCAAGGCAAATGACACCGCAAAGTAAGGAATTCCAGAAACAGTTTAATCCTCTCTGGGAAGAGAATCGTTTTTCATAAGTAAACCATCGATTTCCGCCTGTAAAAGGGGATAAGATCAGTCAAAATGAGTATGATATTCTGTGCACATTCCATTGAATTGATCCGGGATTACTATTTTTGAGAATTCATTGCAAAGGATAGAAATGAAGCGTTCTCTATTCAAAATTCTGGTTGTGATCCTGCTCATTTCGTTCCCGGTGTTAATGCATCAGGTTTATCGGTGGACGACGGCATTGCCCAGTCAGATCACGATTGCCGCCGGGTATCCCGAAGGCCGCTATTATGGTCTGGCAGATCAGCTCAAATCGACGCTGGAGCAACAATTGAATATCAAGGTGCAGGTTCTGGAGACAAAAGGCTCTCTGGAAAATCTGCAGTTGTTACGGAGTGGAAAGGCAGATCTGGGCTTCTATCAGCCGGGTACCGAATTGGCGCTCTTGAAGTTGAAGAAACCGGAAGATCGTTCGGAACCGAATATTCATAATTCAGATCACATCTGTTTTATAGCGAATTTGTACTCACAAGTTCTGCATATTATCGTGCGATCCGATTCCGATATCATGGATGTGGAAGATCTGAAAGGCCGCCGGATTTCAATCGGTCAGAAAGATTCCGGAGATCTGGCTTCCAGTCTAGCTCTGCTGCGACATTTACAGATCAATCTGGATGAAATCGATGAAGTTTATCTTTCTTATCATGAAGTCGAAGAATTGCTGGATCAGAAAAAACTGGATGGAATGATAGTGACAGTAGGTATTGATGCACCGTTGCTGCATGACTTACTGGATACCGGCAAATATCGAATTTTGGAAATCCCATTTAGTGCTGCACTGGCCCGTAAGGAAGCGGGCTTTTATGAGTATGAGATTCCCGCGGGAATGTTTCGCCGATCAGACCCTACCGTCCCTGCACAAAATCTAAAAACGGTCGCCTGTGGTGCGCATCTGCTGGCGCGGGAGTCTGTTTCTGATGAACTGATTGGGCATGTCACCTCTTTGATTATGCATCAAAATTTTTCGCGGCACATGCATTTGAATGAACTGTTTTCAGAGGGAAGTGGTTTTGCGCGGGATAATCAGAGTTTTCCGGTGCATGCCGGCGCTGACCATGTCTATAACCCGGATTTGAAACCGTTCATGAATTCTGAATTTGTGGAAGCGACAGAGGGCATGCGCTCATTTATCGTGTCGATGCTGATTGCCGCATATTTGTTATTTCGCTGGATCCAAAAACGGCGTGCTAAGGCTCAGGGACATAAACTGGACAGCTTCATCATAAAGTTGGTGGAAATTGAAAACAAACAAATGCAATTGGACGGAAATAATCCGGATGACGGGCCCGCTTTACACATCCTGCTGGATGAAGTCACGAGTTTACGCCAGGAAACATTGCAACAATTTTCAGCTCATGAACTGAACGAAGATCGTGCCACCGATGCTTTTCTGGGAATGTGCCACGCACTGAGTGACAAAATAAATGCCAAACTGTTAGGCTGGAAAATCGACCGCCTGGGTGAGACAATTACCCGGTCCTGATCTCATCGACGTGGATGTTTTTTTATCAATCGTGCAACATTATTTTGTCCGGAATCGGATCATGCTGGCAGACGACAATCTCATGAATTGCTTCTTGATTGTCATGGGAATGATTGTCGGTTATCTGTTTATACTGATTCCCATTTTGGTTTATTATGCAATTCAGCATATGCGATCACCGCAATTGATTTCATTACCGGAACCGGATTGGGATGATTACCTCACGGGGAAATGTCGTCTTGAATCTGATTGGGCTGGAATCAATCAATTCGAGCTGGTTGGTATCTATCGGTTGCAGCAGAATTTTATTCTGGTATGGCAAAACTCTGATATTGCCGCTTATTTTCAAATTACGCTCTCACCCTATGGGCGGTTCCATAATTTCACGACTCTCTTCAAAGAAGATTATTCTCTGGTAACCGCCAACGATCGAGAATCTTTGGTCTTTCCGGCTCCCCCCAAGCGGTTTGTGCAATCATTTGGGATCGAGAAAATTGACGCCTTGAACGAAAAACATCAGTCTTCCGTTGCTGATTTAACTAGAGTCAAACATCTGGAATTGCCAGAGCAGTTACCGGGTTTCGAGGAGACTTATCTTAGTAGCATCCGACAACAGCATGAGTATGTGCGTTCGTTTCCCTTTTATCCGATTTTAGGTATCTGGTGGTATCATGTTGGCCGTCGTATGAAATTCAATCAACCCATCAATCTGCAAGAAGCGGTTTTAGAGAATTGAATGATGGTATTCTGAATACGAATACGAAAACGAAATTCCGTATCTTATTTCCGCAGTTCCCATAATCCCCGATGGATGATCCAGCCTTCCTTTCGTTTTTTTCTTTCAAAGCTGGTTCGGTAATCCATTTCATGTTCGGGAGAATGTTCTTCCGGTGTTTCCCTGCGTGTGAACTGGCTGGTATGATCCATCAGGTTTTTAACCCGATCAAAGTATTCTTCTACGTCGGTCCAGAAGTGAAGCTCACCACCGTTTTTGAGTGCAGTGGTGATTTGTTTGACGAACACGTCTGTAAAGATTCGATGTTTGTGATGTTTTTTTTTCCACCAGGGATCAGGAAAGTAAACGTGAACCTCTGAGATGGATGAGTCAGGAATATATTTATCAAAGGCAATTCTGGCATCACCTCCCAGAACGCGGGCGTTGGAACGGTTTGCTTTCAGTAGTCGGGTCGCTCCCCTGCGTCCCTCGCGATAATTAATTTCCATACCGAGATGATTTTTGTCCGGGTTGGCTTCACTGGAATTGAACAGGAAAAGTCCGCGACCTGCGCCCACATCTAAAACGACTGGGTTGTCGTTTCCGAAAAAGAGACTCCAGTTCAAGGGGCCTTCCAGATCTTCAAGAGTGAGAAAGTAGGGTTTGAGATCATTCACAGGTTGAGAACATGACATGATAGAACGCAGGGGCACTTTGAGATTATAGTAAGCAGGCAATTATTACGACGCACACACTGTAGAATAGATGGCGGGGCGTGTAAATTATCAATAGAGGACCGGATGTGGTTTTTTAGGAGATCTCGATGTTACCCGAGTTTTTAATGCAGGCTGCCACCAAAGTAAAAACAGCGTTGATGTTAAAAGACGAGAAACTGGTGATTGCGGAAAGTTGTACAGGGGGTTTACTGGCAACATTATTAACCAGTCTACCGGGGATTTCCGACTTCTTTTGTGGATCGGCTGTGGTTTACCGCTGGGATACGAAGATGAAGTGGCTGGGAGTCCAGCCAGAGACGCTGGAAAAATATACGGATGTGAGTTGTGAGACTGCCAGAGAGATGGCATTGGGTGTTTTGAATCAAACTCCCGAAGCATCATTGGCCGCTTCCATTTCCGGACATTTAGGGCCGAACGCACCCAAACATCAGGATGGGTTGATTTGTATTGCCATAGCTCGTCGACGATCACCGGATCTCCACAGCCCGCCCGAATTGATGACCGTTGAATCTTTCGAGTGTGATACTCTCATCGACGAGCTGCAACTTGCTGGTAACTTCAGCCCGGAGCTCACTCTTCGACAACGCCGACAACTTGCGGCTGCCTTTCAGCTCTTACAGATGATTTTAAATACTTTGGAGCAGTAGCTCCCCCCTGTAACTCTGGAATTCAGGGCTGTGATACGGGAAACCTTCAGATCGGTTTCATACTGTGGTCGCATATTCCGAATAATCGTCAAACTTTGCCCGTCTGGAATAGGCCACTCTATTATTACACCTGTTGTAATCAGCTCTTCCAGCACGATCTTCGTTAGGGACGCGATATTCTGTACTTCCCTTTACATCATCACAACGTGAATAACCGAACTATTCATTAAGCCGTGAGTGGTCGTTCGAAGCATTTCATTTGGCATGATCGATGTAAATAGAATTTACCTCCCCTGGAGCGATCAAATCAAAAGAGACTTGAACGGCCTCTTAGATGTGTTTATGGAAGTGTATTTACACAACGGCTAAAGCAAACTAATTGCTCTCGACTCATCTTTTTCGAGGATTTCATAATGAAGCGCTGTAGTATTTGGGCCGCGGTTCTTTCAGCTTCTGTCGCTGTTCCCTTCGTTGGCTGTTCACATATGCCCACAGCTATGCTCCCTTCATCCGCACGGCAAAAAGTCCTGGATAGCAAAATGGCAGTTGCTCAGGATCTGGAAACGAAAAAAGAATTGAAGAAGGCAAAAGCAGCCTATGAATCAATTCATAAATCAGATCCGAAACGCGCACTTGCCTGTCACCGGCTGGCAATCGTCAGTTATCGACTGGGTGAACGTAAGGAAGCGTTGGAATACTTCAAAAAAGCAGAAGAACTCACACCTGAGAACGCCGAGCTGTTGAGTGATTACGGTTACGCGCTTTATAAGCAGAAAAAATATAAGCAGGCCGAAGGCGTCTTGAAGAAGTCGGTCGAACTCGATCCCAAGGACGAACGGGCAATCACCCGTTTTGCGACGGTTCTTGGGACTCAAGGCAAAATGCAGGAGACTTATACGCAGCTGTGTAAAATCAGTACGCCCGCAGAATCACATGAAATTGTCGCACACCTGCACTCAGAGCGTGGTGAAAAGCAACTGGCATTAAAGCATTATCAGCAATCGCTGGCGGTCAGTAAAACGAAAGCTTCCCAAAAATTAAAGCCAGGCTCCGAAGAGTACAAAGTACATCAGCAATTATTAAAACGGGTTGAACAGAATATCGCCCAGCTTTCCAGTGATCCTGCTTTAAAGTCAACTCGCTCTGACAGGAAACTCGTTGCCCAGTCTCGCTCTTTGCAGACTAAAGGGAAGCAGACGACTAGCAGAACGGACAATGAGTTCTTTCAAAAAGTCGCAGAATCTTCTGCTAAGGTGACAGACAAGAAAAAATCAGTCAAACTGCAGAAGACCGAGGTCGCTGCAACCACGAATTCTCCTTTCCGTGTGATTCAGGATCGTCTGACTCAAGAGAATGGAGGACAAACGATCGAAAATCCGTTTCTCACAGATCCGCGGTTAGCTGAATCGTCATTTAAAGAGTCTCAACCGGAAATTGCCAAAAAATCGACTTCGAGAAAAGATGCCAGACAAAAACGGAATCAACTTGATACGATTTTGGCACAAAGCGAGACTCGTCCTGATACAAAAGAAAAGGTCAGTTTCAGAAGCCTGACAGATCAAGATGTGAATCAAACCGTCAAAAATGAAAGACAGCCAGTAGAAGTAGCTCGTCGAAAAACGGTGGCGCACGTTGTTTCAAACCCGGTTCGGAAGAATTCAAAAGTAAAACGTTCTGCATTTGAGCTGATGCGTGAATTACAGAATGAGCTGATAGACGGTTTTACTCCGCCCGAAGAAGAATTAGTGGTGCGAGAGCCTCAAGTCCAATTAGTGCGGCAGACTTCGCCTCAGATCGAAGAGAATCGTCGGTTTACTGACTACAGTCGGATGCAATCGACCCAGTCTCCTTTTGCAGATCATGTTCTCAATGACATAGGTAAATGGAATCCTGTAGACCCTGATGCGAAAACTTCAAATCCCAGTCAGGTTATCAGAACCATTTCACGAAGTGTTGATACAGAGCCGGTTAAGCGGAATCAGAAACTGATGGTACAGAATGCTCTGGTTAGTCGACCGAAGCAGGAAGTGATGCGACCTTTGACAGCCACCACGATGTGCCCTGCCGCTAAAGGGGAAGTGCTGGTGTTAGTCCAGCAACTTGAGTCGCATGATATTCCCATGTTGAAACAGTCAATACAACGTCTAGGTGCGATGGAATCGGCGGCTATCGCTGCGGTGCCTGCGTTACGATCTCTATTGTTGCACGAAAACAGGGGCGTACGAATTCAGAGCGCATTTTCTTTGTGGAAAATCGAAGGAAATACGAATGATTCGATTCCCACTCTGATTGAAGCGATGAATTCATCAGTCGAAAGTGATCGTTCATTTGCTGCAGCCGTTCTGTCACAGATTGGTTTCCATTCTCAGGAATTGACGCCGATTCTGGTTCGATCACTGTCAGATAATAATGATTATGTTCGGATGCATACGGCAGAATTGCTGGCCCGGAATTCTGACTGGAAATATCAGGCCCATAATACTCTGTCTGATTGTTTGCAGTCCAAGGATGTAAATATCCGCTGGCTGGCCAGCTATAGTCTGGCCGATCTGAAACCGCAAGATGATCGCGTGATTAGCGCATTGTCAATTGCTTTGCAGGATAAAGCAAGTCAGGTACGTGCTGGAGCCGCTTACGCACTGGGGGAAATAGGGCCCGCTGCCCGAAGATCAATCCCGGAACTGCAAAAGGCACGCTTTGATACGAATTCCGAAGTGAGAACTGCTGCGAAGAATGCCTTGAGCCACGTTAGCCGGGTCAGCCCACCTTCAGCAAACTAGTATTTCAGCGAAGTCAGAGTCGGTTTCTAATCTGCCTGTTGCCGGTTAGAGCCGAACTCGGATCGCTGCGACACATTCGCCTGAAGTTTAATGGCGATTCCGATACGAAATAGACTGCTTATTCACCGACTGGTATTGGCTACTCGGATCGAGACAGGTTGCTGCAACACGTTGAGGCGAGTTGTTTTGAGAGTCATTTGTAAGATGACGTTCAAGCCGTCCTTCCAACGCTTCTTCCTTTTTCTCCATGAGTTGATCACGTCGCTTCCGCTCTCTGGTACTCGCCAAAGTTCCCAGTCCAAAATAGGAAATCAGCCCGAAAACACCCATCATTAGATAGGTGCTGTCTGCAGGGAGAGACGAAATCCCACCCATGGCCATACCGAGCACAAAGATACTGATAATCAGAATCGAAGTATGGCTCAGTAAAGATTGAGTGCCTGTTTTTGCTAAAGAATTTTTTCTAGAATGTACCATGTAAGATCTCAGTCCCTGAGTGATTCGAGATGGGGGAATCGCTACAAAGTGAGCTTTAAGAATGGCCTTGTTCCCTTGAGAGATGCGGACCTGCTCATCTAAACTTAGTTCGCAACTGTTGATCGGTCAAAAAAAAGAGGGTGATTCGTACTATTTTTTGTAAGTACAGTTGAATGAGAGCCGGAATTCAGCGAATTTTAGTGATACAGCCCGAATGGTTGCTAAAATCGCCATTACTATTGCATTAGTCTGATGGGAAAAGCACGTCTGTGAAAATTGCCTTGGCACAACTCAATCCAACAGTGGGTGATCTGCGTGGAAATTGTGAGCGAATTCTGGAAGTCATTCATCAGGCAGAACAGGCGGGCGCCGACCTGGTTCTCTTTTCAGAACTCGCCGTCTGTGGCTATCCTCCCAAGGACATCCTGTTGCGGGAAGGTTTTGTCGAGGCATGTGATCGGGGGGTGGAGCGGCTGTCGCGACAGATCAAATCGAAGATAGGTGTGATTCTGGGTCATCCTACCGGGCGGGATCTTCCAGCAGGACGAATCGCCAATGCAGCCAGCTTGTTACATCAGGGAAAGATCGTCTCCAGAATTCATAAATTACTGCTTCCGACTTATGATGTATTTGACGAGCACCGCTATTTTCGTCGTGCGGATCTAAGTAGCATTCAACCCATTCTGTTTCAGGGACTCAAACTGGGCTTGCATATTTGCGAAGATGCCTGGTGGGGGCAACCGGATACGTTTTATCACAATCAGCCGGTTGAGTTACCGGATCCCGTGAAGATGCTGGCAGAAGCTGGCTCTGATTTGCTGATCAACATTTCAGCCAGCCCCTTTGAAATTGACAAGCGCGAACAACGGCATGAAATTGTGCATTCACACGTCGAGCGATATGCCATTCCTTACCTGTTTGTGAATCAAGTGGGTGGAAATGATGATCTGGTGTTTGACGGGCATAGCTTTGTGACAGACGGGAATAATCAAATCGTTCTGCAGATACCGGGATTTCAAGAAGATTTGAACTACTATGATACAGAGAAATCTTTGGATCCGGTTCCAATGGAAACCGTCGAGAGTTCTCGCGAATCACAACTGTTTCAGGCGCTCGTGCTCGGATTACGGGACTATATGCAGAAATGCGGGTTTACCGATTGCGTGCTGGGTTTATCCGGTGGGATCGATAGTGCGCTGGCCTGTGCGATTGCGGCTGAGGCAATAGGACCCGAGCGCGTACATGCATTGTTGCTTCCCAGCCGCTACAGCAGCAAGCACAGCATCTCGGATTCGCTGGAGTTGGTGAAGAATTTGGGATTGGATTATGAAATCATTCCCATCGATGAAGTGCATCGTGCCTACGAAAACCTGCCCGTAATTGGTGATGATTTACATTTGCAGCCTGCCGGACTGCCCGATCAGAATCTACAGGCTCGCATTCGTGGTGCAAATGTCATGGTTCGAAGTAATCAGCATGGTTGGATGGCTCTGGCGACCGGAAACAAAAGTGAATTGGCCGTGGGTTATTGCACGCTTTATGGAGACATGGCAGGAGGGTTTGCTGTGCTCTGCGATGTTTTCAAACGCGATGTTTATCTAGTGTCCCGCTATGTGAATCAACGTGCGGGACGGATATTGATTCCCGAAAATATTCTGGAAAAGCCGCCGAGTGCGGAATTGGCTCCCAATCAGCTCGACCAGGATTCCCTGCCTCCTTATGATTTATTGGATGGAATTTTGAAAGGCTTGATTGAAGACGAACTTTCTATCAAAAGTCTGTCCGAGAAATATCCCATCGAAACGATTCGCTGGGTAGCTAATAAATTAGATCAAAATGAATTTAAACGTAGACAAATGCCTCCGGGAATTAAGCTATCCAGCCGTGCTTTTGGATCGGGACGTCGAATGCCGATGGCGGCCCGGTTTCAATGGGAAGATTTTTAAAGGTTCCAGAAACAACATCATTCAACCTGACTTCAACCGTAGGATTAATCGATGAATCGCCCTGCTTTGCTTACATCCTGTTTTCTGATGTTCATTTTAGGTTTGCAGAGTAGTAATCTAGCTGCCCCTCCTCGGCTGCCGCACGTTAGACCTGAATCTGTTGGAATGAATGCGGGGCGGATGTCACTGATCGATTTTGTGATACAGCGCGGTCTAGATCGCAATTCGATGCCTGGTGCGGTCGTGTTGGTGGGATACAAGGGCAAGATTGTTTTCCGGAAAGCCTATGGTTATCGTCAACTTCAGCCTGAGAAAATAGCGATGACTGCCGACACGGTGTTTGATATGGCGTCGTTAACGAAACCGATCGCTACCGCCACGAGTGTGATGCAGTTAGTCGAGCAGGGCAAGCTGAAACTCAATGATCCCGTTTCTCGGCACATTCCAGAATTTGCGGCGAACGGCAAACAGGCTGTGACTGTATATCAGTTATTGACTCATCAGGGTGGATTAATTCCCGATAATTCGATGAAAGATTATCGCGATGGTCCTGAGAAAGCGATGCAGCGAATTTATGCTCTCAAGCTTTATTATGCACCGGGCACTCGTTTTGTTTATACGGACGTGGGTTTCATTTTACTGGCCGAAATAGTGAAACGCGTAACAGGTCAGTCTGTCCATGAGTTTTCAAGAAAAAATATTTTTCAACCTTTAGGGATGGAAGAGACCGGTTATCTTCCTTCGCCCGAGCTAAAGAAACGAGCAGCTACGACACAGCAACGTGAAAAACGCTGGATGCAAGGTGAAGTGCATGACCCGCGAGCTTATGCTCTGGGTGGAGTAGCAGGGCACGCAGGTTTATTTTCGACAGCAGAAGATCTGGCAATTTATGCACAGGCCATGCTTGCACAAGGTTCGTATCAGGGTGTCCGTATATTAAAACCGGAGACTGTGAATATCATGACCCGCCATTACCCGGTTGCTGATGTGGTACGCGGTCTCGGCTGGGATAACTTGTCGCGTTATTCTTCCAATCGAGGTGATTTTTTCTCGCGTGAGGCTTTTGGACATGGCGGATTTACCGGAACCTCTCTCTGGATCGATCCTGCGCAGGATCTATTCGTGATTTTTCTTAGTAATCGTGTTCATCCGGATGGAAAAGGCTCCATCAATTCGCTGGCAGGACGAATTGGAACGATTGCAGCCGCTGCGATCTCGGGGCAAGCAGTTCAGCAGGTTGAGTCGACAGTCGTTTCTCAAAGCAGTTTATCTGTGCAAACGGGTCTTGATGTCTTGATGCAGGAAAATTTTCAATCATTGAAAGGATTGAAAATCGGCTTGATTTCCAATCACACCGGTTTAAGCCGCAATGGAAAGAGTGGCGTGCAAATTTTACATGAGGCATCGCAGGTCAAGCTGGTCACATTATTCAGTCCTGAACATGGTTTCGCCGGCAAACTGGATGTTTCGAAAATCGGTGATTCAACGGATGACAAAACAGGGCTGAAAATATTCAGTCTTTACGGAAAAACCAGAACGCCAACGCCGGAGAGTTTGCAGGGACTGGATGCACTGGTATTCGATATTCAAGATATAGGTACGCGGTTTTATACCTACATTTCTACGATGGGTAATGCGATGCAGGCAGCGAAAAAACAGGGACTCAAATTTATTGTTCTGGATCGACCCAATCCCATTAACGGTGTGGATTTTGCCGGACCTTTGCTTGATGAGGGAGCACAGTCGTTTGTGGGCTATCACCGTATTCCAGTTCGACATGGTATGACGGTGGGAGAATTGGCGCGGATGTTTAACAGCGAAATGAACATCGGCGTCGACTTGCAGGTGATTCCGCTGCAGAACTGGAAACGGGAAATGTACTACGATGCGACCGGCCAGACCTGGGTAAATCCTTCTCCTAACATGCGAAATCTGAACGAAGCGCTATTGTATCCCGGCATCGGTTTGCTGGAAACAACCAATCTGTCGGTAGGCCGGGGAACGGATACGCCCTTTGAATGGATTGGTGCCCCCTGGCTGGATGGTATGAAACTGGCGCGACAGTTAAATCAGTCAGGGCTGCCCGGAGTGCGTTTTGTACCCGTTCGATTTACACCAAAGTCTAGTAAGTTCACAGGAGAGTTGTGTGGCGGCGTGAATTTCATTATCACTGATCGAAGGCAATTTCAATCAGTAAGAACGGGACTGGAATTGGCTCATCAATTACGCAATTTGTTTCCCAATGAGTGGGAGACAAAAAATTTGAACCGCCTCCTGGCAAATCAACGCGCATTTGATTCCATCGTTGCTGGAAAACCAGTGTCTCAGATTCAAGCATTATACCAGGATGATCTGGTTGACTTCGCCATCAGGCGGGCGAAGTATTTAATGTATTGAAGGTTGGTTGTTTGCAGAAAAAGGCAACTACTTACCACTTACTCGTGTCATACATCATTTCTTTGGTCCCAATGATTTTGGAATCAAAATTTCCGACCAGTGACTGATTTTTATCAGCGTAATCGATTTGATCCAGAACGTAGCTCAGGCAACTGAGACGCGCGCGCCGTTTGTCATCGGAATGAATCACGGTCCAAGGGCTGGCTTTGGTGTCTGTTGCCATCAGCATGGTATTTTGTGCTTCGGTGTATTCGTCCCAGAGCCCGAGACTTTTGATATCAATGGAAGTCAGCTTCCAATGTTTGAGCTTATCTGTTTCTCGGGCTTTAAAGCGGCGAAACTGTTCTTCGCGACTGACTGAGAACCAAAGTTTGAAAAAATGGATGCCGGAATTCACAAGCATGTTTTCCAACTGAGGAGCTTCACGCAGAAAAGTGTGGTGTTCATGGGGGCGGCAAAAATTCATGACTGGTTCCACAACGCCACGGTTATACCAGGACCGATCAAATAAAACGATTTCGCCGTTGGTGGGAAGACGTTGAATATAGCGTTGAAAGTACCATTGGCCTCGTTCCGTTTCACTCGGTTTTGCTAAAGCCACAACGCGTGCACCACGAGGATTCAGGTGTTCCATAAATCGCTTAATCGTTCCCCCTTTGCCGGCAGCATCACGGCCCTCAAACAAAAGTACGACCCGTTCTCCATTTTCCTGAGCCCACTTTTGAAGTTTCAACATTTCAATCTGCAATAGTTTCAGCTCTTTTTCATATTTCTCACGCTTCATTTTGGTTCGGTAAGGATAGGACTGACAGAGAATGTCGTTTTCTGAAGCAGATTTTACTTTGTCTTGGATTTCTTTGGGAACCAGATCGTCCGGGATTTCCAGATGATGTATGCTCGGCGGGGGCGTATCAATGGGATTTTTTCGCTGTTTTTTGGCGGACTTGGAACTCATGTGGGGGCCTGTTTTTCGATTTCGAGCTGAAATATGAATCTAAAATAGAGAGAGGTAAACTTAATTATGAAGTATGCCTGAGGAAATGGAAACCAGATGCTGCATTGAGTGAGAAAATAATAGGAAAACACAGACAGGTTTTGGATAGCAACCTGCTGTTAATAAATGGTTTACGGCGATTTCTTCTATACGGAAAGCCAGGGGCAAGTGCTTTGTTCCAAATGCAACATAAGTAGTGGCTTAAAAGTTCCTCTTGCAGAAAAACAGCCTTTTTTTTAGTCTTCGCTTCTCTTCTCTCCATTCTTATCCCCATTCTACTGTAATAAATCCTCAAAAAACTGCCACTCAATTTCACAACCTTTGAAGCAGGCGGTCGTCTGCAAATTTTTATCTCAGGAAAGTAAAACCACTATGTGGAGATTACTGGTCGCCGCTGGCATGTTGACTGTTGCGTCTGTTATGGGAATCAATCCCTGTATCGCACAGGAATTTCGGATTCGTACAACGGTTTATCATCATCAGCAGAATGTTGATCCAGCGATTGTGTCTCGTAGCGTCTCGATCTTTCACGCAGAAAAAGTTTATGATTCTGTGGATGGTCTAGGCGAAGTCACAATCTTCGATCCTGCTCGGAAGCGATTGATCATTCTGAATGAATCCAGGATGATCAAAGCCATGATTAATTTTGATGAAATTAAAAACCTGCTAAATGTAGCGCGGCATCAGACACAGGAATACATCCACGATAAAATCAAAAGGCAGGAATCGACGGGTAAAGTGATCGCGGAACAGTTGAAGTTTCAACTCGATCCTGTTTTTGATGTTCAGTTTGAGGAACAAAAAAACCAACTGATTCTGGAGAGTCAACTCGTCAACTATCATGTGCAGTGCGTGGCTCCCGAGCAGAAAGCGGCCGTCGGAACGTATTTACGATTTGCAGATTGGATGGCACGCTTAAATTATGTGCTTCATCCGTATACACTGCCACCCGGTTCGCGGATTAAATTGAATGAGGAATTACGATCGCGCGATCTGATACCCACAGAGGTGGAATTACAGACACGGCTGGAAGAGAATCTGCATTTACGAGCCGAGCACAGAATTCACTGGAAACTGGATCATAAAGATCGTGGATTGATTCACCACTGGGAAACGTTGCGAAAAAACAAAGACGTGAAAACCATCACAGTTCAGGAATATCTCAGAAATCAATTTGCAGGTCTGAGAAAGTGATGTTTGCGACGTAAAGTCGCATTACTTACCAATGACGGGAATGGTGGCCGGTGGTTCGTACCAGTCAATTTTCTGTTCCAGCAGTTTGGAAAGTGTGGCCAGATTCTGATTAAGGTAATCGATGAGTGCCTGATCTTTATGTGGTTTCCAATTGTATTCTAACAGCTCTCGATAGGCTTCTTCAGGCGACTTTTTCTGAACCAGCATTCGATAAGCGGCAACGACACCGCCGGTTCGCTGGGCGCCGGCAGCGCAGTGTACGAGAACTGGTTTGCCCGCTTTCTCGCAGCGCATAATTTCTGCGACGGCTTTAGCATAATCTTCTACATTGCCCGTGCCATCACCGATCAGGTGTAAGACCTGATGATCAATTTTCAGTTTTCGGGCCGTTTCTACTTCCGTTTTCAGATAAGGCTTTTTTAAATCGCTTCCATTCAGGGCAATCACTTTTTCGATTTTATTTTCGCGCAACACAGGCTCGATCAAGTAGCTGGAGATTTGGCCGCTACGATAGATCTTGCCTGGTTCGACCACTCCCCAGCGTTTGGCAACCAGACGATCTTCCAGAATTTCTTCCCAGATCAACACACACGCAGCTACGATCATGCAGACGATGATCAAGAGCCTGAGAAGTTTTTTTTTCTTTGTTGACCGGGCAATTGGTTCGATGACGGTTTCCCGTTCAGCGGCTTTCATATCAATCCTCTATGGTTTTGCAGCAGGCGCAATCAGTTCTCAGGGAAACTGTGTCCCAAGGCGGGTATTGTAGTGAAAGACATCAAACCATGAACAGAGGAAAATGGAACTGAAGATGGCCTGGATTTCAGGCGTCGTCAAAAGGACTGGCGTTGGCGTTCGGGAAGAATTTGCACATGAGAATCCCCAATTCATAAAGCAGGATCAAAGGCAACATCATTAAAACCATACTCATTGGATCAGCAGGAGTCATCAGCATGGAAATAATCGAAATGATCAAAATCGCCATGCGGCGTTTTTCATGGTAGTCTTTCACAGTAAATATGGAAATTCGTTCCATGAACAACATGATCAGAGGCAATTGAAAACTAAGGCCGAACATCACCGGAAGCGTGACGGCAAAGCTGATCCATTCCGAGAGTCGAATTTGAGGATTCACACCCAGTAGTTTATTGAAGCTCAACAGGAAGTTGAGTACGAAGGGAAACACGGCATAAAAACAGAACAGGGCTCCACCCAGAAACAGAAAGATGCTGATAGGAAGATAGATATAGACATACTTGCGCTCGTGTGGATAAAGCCCCGCTGCTACAAACAACCAGATTTGATATATCACCCACGGGCTGGCAAAGACCAGTCCCGCAATGAAGGAGACTTTCAGATAGATGGTTGTAAACGCTTCCTGTACTGCCAGAGTGACTGGCTCTGCCATCGTCTCTTCGATGCTGTTTAAACGGAATTGATAATCTCGCAGAATTTTTTGCAATGCTTTCGTTTCGGCTGTTGGTTCCGTCTTGCTGCCGAGACTGACAATTAATTCATCGATGGATTCTTTCTGTACGTTTTCAGTCTCGTCTTCGTTTTCTCGAGGCAGCTTATCCAGATTATATTCTTTTAATGCGGAATCAATGGGAGCGCGGACGACCTCGACAATTTTGTGCCCGATGAATAAAGCACCCACTACACAGATCGCCAGACCAATTAATGCTTTCCATAAATGAACGCGAAGAGATTCAAGGTGATCCCCGAAACTCATGGTTGATTCGTCAAATAGATCGTGAGAATGTGGTTTCATGGAACTATATCATTCTGGAGAGACCAATACCGAACAGCACTGTCTCTGTCTACGATTTACAGAAAGATCTGTAAATGGTATCGGTTGGACGAGCGGGTACTGCTCAGAACAAATGGAACATTGTAAATGGCTCCCGATGATATCACGCTGTAGTGGAAGGGTGAATCAGGAGTACCCACTCCATTTGCCCGCTGGATGAGCAGGAGGGAAGAGCGGTGGTAACTTTCCCTATTGTAAACAACCAGAGAGGCCTGTCAACCAGAGGCTTTTAGCCAGTGAATAAATTGGTAATTAAGGCACTGCAGGGCCACCGGCTGCGGGATCAACGGCAGCAGGATCAACGGCAGCGGGATCAGCAGGCATTCCATCTGCAGCAGCGGGATCAGCGGGCACATCGCCCGCTGCAGGGTCGGCTGGTGCAACTGCGGCTTGTGGGGCATTGTCTGGTTGTTGGCTACCAGGTATGGGGGTGTTGAACATGAAGTTGATAATTAAGGCAAAAAAGTAAAAGGAAAACATGAGAGTCCAAGTCAGCATGACTTTGCCCATCAGCTTATTTTTACGGATATAGGTCCATCCCTTCCCGTAGGCATAAGGAAAAAAGACGACCCCAAGGATGCAATGGCCGGCTCCATCTTTTTTACCCAGCTCGATCAAGCTGATAATCCAACAGACTACAGCGATAAGAGGTGGCGTGAAAAGGATCATCGCTAATCCTATTACAAAGAGTATCGCAGGTAGATTCAGCGCCAAACAAACCGATGTGAAGGCTATCAGAATGACAAAGTTAAATAACCAGACTCCGATGCCTCCCAGTACTCCAATCAGCGCAATTTGTCCGGGTGAATTCATGGCGTTACTGTTTTTGCGATCGGACTTCGAGACGTATTTCAGATCTTCTGTTTTTGTGATCAGGTCCAGGTCCGGTTTGCTATGTAAAGCCATTAACCCGTTGACACGTGCATTATAAATCATCGCGGGTGCATAAAAGATGCAGGTAAACAGCCAGAGAACTGAGGGTATGATAAGAACTTTCGCATCTAATACTTCCGGTTTTTCACCAACCAGTTTGCCCGGCTGAAAGTCTTTGATTTTATTTTCTTCTGCATACACCTTAGCCTGCTCATCTGCCGCGACCGCTGAATTGAAACGCACGTTCGAGAAAAATGTGTTGAGATCATTTCCAGAGACAGCGCCAATTCCTGCCAGACAACCAATGGCTGGTAAATTCGTAAGCAGGAAAACCATGCCACAGAAAAGAGCTGGTTTGGCTAGTCCCAGGAATATTTTTCCCAGTTTATGCGGCATCCATCCGGGAGTGGTGTCCACCATAGTCATATGCGGCATTGCCAGGGGGAACATGATAAAGGTGGGGATAAAGCCAATGGCGATCAGGATCGCACCGACGAGAATCGAATCGTTCGAAATATAATAGTAACCCAGTGTGCCAAAGATTGCTTGCGCTGGCAGGCTGAACAGGATGAACCAGGAAATAAATTTAATGCCCAATGCAGAGCATAAGAAAAAATCGAAGTTGATGCGTTTGAGTTTTGCCTTTTTCTGTAATGCAAAACGAACAACTTCGGTCTGCATAAACCAGATCCAACCAGGAATTGCCATAATGGAAACAAAAGCGAGAAAACTCCAGAATGCGCGTGGTGGACCTTGATGACACCAGAGCGACATAAAGACCGAACAAAAAAACAAGGTACTGGAGATGATCGAATATATAAAAGTTTTCATCACCAGACCGGTATGGTTTCCCAGAAAGGTGTAAGCGTCTCCCCATGATTTTTTGTAGAACTCTTCAACGGCAGGACCTTTGCGTTTCCGTTTTTTACGCGTCGCTTCAGTCATTCGCCCCGTAGTCAGTTCGACTCCGCAATTGCTGCACTCAATATCTTCCTCGTCGACATCATTACCACAGCGGGGGCATATTTTGGCCCCTTCGTCTTCAATCTTGCTGATGTCAAAACTGGTCAGAAAATCATCAGTATCTTCAGCTTTGCCGGAAGGGCTGCGTTTTTTTTTCGGTCCCTTAGAGACTCTGACCGGAGCCCCGCAACCTTTGCAACGAACCCGCTTGCCTTCTGCTTCATCTTTCACAGAAAATGAAGTGTTGCATTCTTTACAGCGAACCTTAATAGGCATGAATGACCTTTGAGATATTTTGGGATATCGCTTGTAATTAATTCGAAACGAAAAATTCCTTGGAAGAATACACCAGTTTCAGATCAGTATCAGGAATTTTATGGATCGACCCCGCTTAAACCCTAATTATCATCAGACAGGGGGGCTGTTCGCAAGTGGACAGTCGTCGAAATTTGAATGCTCCCTGCTTTCTCTTTCCAAAGCCAATGCAGTCAATTTAGGAGTGGGTTATGCTTGCGAACTGAATGCAGTCGTCGCAATTCTTGCAGACGGGAATACGCCTTCTGTTCTTCTGCCGAGTGGTTACTGAGAGAGAAAAAGATAATGGAACGTGTGAGACAACGGATTGCGCGGCGGGAGCGGCCCAAGACCCAGAAAACTTCGGCCAGATGTTTCAAATCCTGCCCTCTCTCTGGCAGGTTGGCTGTCTTTT
>NZ_CALEMX010000528.1 GCF_937910335.1 uncultured Gimesia sp.
ACTCTTCTTCGTCGGACTCTTCTTCGTCGGACTCTTCTTCGTCGGACTCTTCTTCGTCGGACTCTTCTTCTAATGGTGCTGATTCTAAGACCGAATTATCTTCTTGATCGTTTTCAAGTTCGGAGTCAATACGGTCATTCTCCTCTGCAGGGGAACGCGTTAAACTGACAATAATGCCTAACGAAAGCAGACTTACCATCAAGTTTGTACCACCATAGCTAATCAGAGGATGCGAAATCCCTTTGGGAGGTACCATCGCTGTCACCACAGCAACATTGATGATCGCCTGTAAGACTAACTGCATCAATAACGTAAACCCGACAACATAGGCATACGATTTCTGATTTTGTAAGCGAATAATATTGAAGCCAGCCAGGAACAGCCCCAGCCACAAACCCACAATACCCAGCGTGCCAACCAGACCAAGTTCTTCACCTGCCACTGAGAATACAAAATCGGTATTTGCCTCTGGGAGAAAACTTAATTTCTGGGCACCTTTCCCCAAACCGGAACCGGTAATCCCCCCCGTTCCCAAAGCCATCAGAGATTGTTTCAATTGATAGGGAGCGGATTGCCAATTCGTCCAAGTATCGAGAAAGCCACTAATCCGCTTCAACTGATACGGTCGTAACGCCACAAACATCACCAGAACTGGAACGGTACCTAACACCCCCACAAGAAAGTTTCGTAAAGGCCAACCTCCCAAAAATAAAGCAATTGTCACACCGCCGACAAGGAATAGTGCCGTTCCCAAATCAGGTTGTCTCAATACCAGGGGTACAACTATTGCGATTGGTATTAATAAAGGAATTGTTCCTTTCAACCAATGATTCAGAGACCGTCGTCTTTGAACCATCAAACGTACTGTCAAAAGTGGCAGGGCTATTTTCGCTAATTCTGAAGGTTGTAATGAAACCGAACCAAATCTTAACCACCGCTGTGCGCCATTGACACGAGTACCAATTCCAGGGATCAGTACAAGAACCAGCAAGACAACGGTGCCCCAAAAGAGCAGGGGAGCACGATCAAACCAAAATCGGGCAGGCAGATAAGAAGCAATCGCTGACACGATAACTGCAATCGACAGAAAGGTTAAATGTTTCGATAAATAAACCTGCTCAAACTCAGTAGGCCAGGAGGTAATGCTGGCACTGTGAACCATCAGCACACCGATTCCCAATAGCGCACACGCCATTGAGATAAACAAGCTACGGTCATGATCTGGTTGCGATTGTGGCAACAGTGAGGCAGATTTCATATAGAAACTCTCATTGATCTCTGAGGATGGATATCAATGAAATCGACCTGTAATCCGATGTACCCTCAGCTCCAAATCCGTTGTCTATTCCCGATTTAGAAACATTCGGCAAGGATACGAATTTGCTGACAAAACCGTGATAACAGGCCTTTTCCCAATCCCATCACTTTTGCTGATAGGCAAATGCGGGATTACCAGAAAACTGAGTCACCTTTACCTGATCGTGATGTACCTGCCGGAGACTCAGGTTGCAATTTTTAAACTGGCAATTGCAATTATGGCCAGCAATGCAGAGCAAATCCAGAAACGGACCACGATTTTCATTTCATGCTGGCCTTTGAATAAAAAATGATTATGCAAAGGACTGCAGGCAAGAAGACGATTTCCTGTACGTCGAAACCAGGAAACTTGTAAGATGACGCTGAGCGTCTCTACCACAAAAACCCCTCCCGCAATCACCAGTAGAGCTTCCTGACGAATCACAAGTGCAGCTAAACCTAACAATGCCCCCAAAGGGAGAGACCCGGTGTCGCCCATAAAGACTTGAGCCGGATAACAGTTAAACCATAAGAAACCAAGGACCGCCCCGACCGCTGCTCCCAGAATAATACTCAATTCACCCGCACCAGGAATATAGGGCATCTGTAAATATTCAGCCATGACTTTGTGGCCTGCCAGATAAGTTAAACCGGCAAATGATGACCCTGCAAAAACCATACAACCGCTGGCCAGTCCGTCCAGACCATCAGTTAAATTCACAGCATTAGAGCTTCCCACCATTACCAGAATAGACCAGGGAATAAAGAATATTCCCAGGTAAAAAACCAAACGTGTTACAGGCATAATCAGATCTAAGCCCGAAGGTAAACTGGAATGATTAAAATATAATATTGTTCCCACAATGGCAGAAACGAAGACCTGAGTGATCAACTTCTGTCGCGGCTTTAACCCATTTTGAGTCGTGCTGAGTTTGACCCAGTCATCATAAGCACCCAGCAATGCAAAACCTGCTGCAGTTAGAATTCCAAGTTGAACATATCGATTTGAGAGATCGGCCCAGAGAAACGCTGAGATTAAAATGGAGCTGACAATGAAAATTCCTCCCATTGTAGGAGTCGAATTTTTCGAGGCATGGATTTCATTGAGTCTATCCGAAGCGCTGTCGACACGCTCACGAAATCGTTTTTCCAACCATCGAATCGCCAGGGGGCCCAAGAGAATCGCAATTAAAAACGAAGAAATACTGGCTAATACAATTCTCGCCGTCAGAAAGACACGCGAGTCACCAGTCGAAAGCACTTCGAGTTGTTCCAACAGTGGAGAGAATGTCTTCAACAACCAGATTACCATGCAGCTAATTTCTCGTTGCTAACTGGTTCCTACCAAAAAATGTAAGCACCGGACGTCGAGACCCCAATCCCGACGTCCGGAAATGATTCCACCATGCTACAGCATTGGAGTGATCGACCCAATTAATCACTAATTCCTGCGCTGATTTGTCCGCCGAAACGGACGCGCTTTGGATTCCCGCAAACCCGAAGCACACGGTGAAATCACAACTTTAAACACATGATATATTTTCCTCTGAATTCGCCTGCAAAAAGCCCTGTTTACGCACTTTATGTCTCAAGCTCGTAATTAGTTGCTCCATTCGCATACTTCGAGAGCCTTTTACTAGAATCACATC
>NZ_CALEMX010000529.1 GCF_937910335.1 uncultured Gimesia sp.
ACACAGACTTAAGGAATTTGAATGGACTTTGAAAAACGTCTAAAGCATGCTATCAACAAAGGCCGTACCGCCAAAGATGAAGAGCTACAACAAGATGTTGGTAAGAAGATGTCTGAAGAGGAGTTCCGAAACCTTCATCTAAAGTATCGACTTGAGTTAACCGAGCATATTGATTCATGTTTGAAGAAATTAACCGATCATTTTCCTGGATTTCAATTTAAAACCCTCATGGAAGAAGATGGTTGGGGGTCCCGAATTACGCGAGATGATGTTAGTCTCAGCACTGGGAAAAAAGCACAGAGCCTTTACAGCCGCCTGGAAATGATAGTCAGACCCTTTACGGATACTCATATCATTGAATTGGTTGCCAAAGCGACGATTCGGAATAAAGAAACCTACAATCGTTCCCATTATCAGTTTGTCGCCGAAGCTGATATGCAGTCATTCCAGGACCTGATTGACATATGGATCTTGGAATTTGCAGAGGAATTCTCATTTCAAGCCTAATATTTACGCCCCGCCAGTCAAAATAGATTATCGATATTGAAAGTAGACATCTTATGAGTCGACATGCTGATTTCGCTCAGGTTATTGATCGCGGAGCGGTTGCTATTATTCGTGCTCCCTCTGGTGAGTTACTGGTTGATGTGTCTAAAGCTATTTATGCAGGTGGCTTAGACGTCATCGAAGTCACTTTTACAGTTCCGGGTGTTCTTGATATTCTTGCTCAAGTCAAGCGGGAACTGGGTAACAAGATCCTGTTAGGCGCCGGAACGGTTCTTGATTCTGAAACAGCACGAGCTGCCATCCTCGCGGGAGCAGAATTCATTGTGACGCCCACAGTGAATACAGAAGTGATTGAATTGTGCAATCGGTATGACAAACTGGTTATGACGGGTGCTTTAACACCGACAGAGGTATTAACCGCCTGGGAAGCGGGGGCAGATATTATAAAGATATTTCCCGCTTTTGTAGGCGGCCCGGAATATCTGAAAGCATTACATGGACCCCTGCCTCAAATTCCACTCATGCCCACTGGTGGCGTCGATTTAGAGACATTACCCGACTATCTCCACGCGGGAGCGTGTGCCGTTGGTTTGGGAAGTTCTCTTGTCACAAAACAGATGGTTGAATCGGGTGATCTGGAGGGAATTCAAAATCTGACTACTGAATATATGAATAAGATCTCTCAACTCCGTAAAAGCTGACAAACACAAATTCATATTTAGCTGAATTCGACGCGATAACCTCTTCCCGTGGAGATTTAAGCTACCCGGACTCTACTTCGCTATTGCATAATATAGGGAAGTATTTTCTTGTCTGCCCTCTCAATCTAACCGTAAAGATCGTCTCAAGTCGTACGATCTGATTGGACGATATCCCTAGATAGTCAGGATTCGGTTTACTAGTACCCGTACGTCTTGGCTGTTGAATTAAATAACAACTTCTCAGGAGGGGGCTCCGAGCCTGGATAACATCAACAATGTCGTTGTCCGGGCGTGAGTGTGTATTGGCATGAGACTATTTACATTACTGGTAGTCAGTTGCTGGATTGGGGGAATTCTATCTGATTCAACCCAGGCTGCTGCTATTCCTTCTGCACCCGTCTATACCAGTAAGACCCAGTTTCGAATTCCCTATCACTACGATCAGGCTGAGATAGACCGCTTGGGAGCTCGCGAAATCAGGCTCTATGCTTCCACGGATCGTGGTGTGAGTTGGAACCATCTGAAATCAGTATCTCCCCAGGCCCGGAAGTTTCCTTTTGAAGCCACACAAGATGGCGAATACTGGTTTTCAGTTCGTACTCTCGATTCAAAAAATCAACTCCATCCTTCCGGTCGAGTTTTTGAACCTGGTTTGCGGGTCGTGATCGACACAACTCCGCCTCAGTTAGATCTTGATTTGAGACAGATTTCTCCCGGTAAAGTACAACTTGTCTGGAATGCAGAGGACCAGAACCTCGACCCGACCAAGCTGGTTCTGGAATATTCTCAAAATGGCAGCCAGAACTGGCAACGAGTGATTGTTGCCCCGCATCGTAAAGGTCAGACAACCTGGTCGATTTCCCAAGGTGGAGTTGTGGCAGTCCGTGGAATGATCAAAGACCATGCCAATAATATTGGTAACAGTCAAAAAAAGATTCGAGTGGTTGCTGCCGCCAGCCGTACAGTGCCCAAGGCCAAGCAAGAGCTACCTGATTTCAATCAACCCATTGCACAAGGTGGCTTGCCTGAAAATAGATTAACCATGACCGATCCAGAAACACCTGCACCCTATTCGGGCTCAGGAAAACCTCTGAAACCGAATCAACTGGATACCTTGGAAACTCATACTCCTCTTGCAAACCGACAGCTACCGAGCGTCTTTCCTAAAAAAGGTGGTGTGAACGAAGTACCCCCAATCGATAAATCAATTCAGGATAAAATAAAAGGACAATACGTCGCCGATGATCCGGAGAAACGACCACTCTATGCCAAAAACCGATATCCATTGAAAGAGAAGAATTGGCAACCGAAGCGAAAACAGGTCTTAAATGGAACTCAGTTCCAGATTGGTTTTCAAGTCGACAAAGTTGGTCCTTCAGGAGTCGGAGCCGTTGAGCTGTATATCACTGAAGATAATGGGCAGAAGTGGTATAAGTATGGAGAAGATCCTGATAAAAAAAGCCCATTCCACGTAGAAGTTCCTCAAGATGGAATCTATGGATTTGCGCTTCGTGTGCGAAGTGGTGTAGGACTGGCCGATGCCTTACCTAAGTCAGGTGAAAAGCCGGATGTTGTGATTGTAGTCGATCGTATTGCTCCTGTCGTTAAGTTAAATCCGGTGAAACAGGAGTTAAGCGGGCAGGCAAATAAAGTGACGATCTCCTGGGAAATGAGTGATCAAAATTTGGCAGAAAAGTCCATCGCTATCAATTATTCTACTCAGCCAGATGGCCCATGGGAGCCCATAGTCGGTTGGCAGGAAGATACAGGTCGGTTTACATGGACTGTTGGTCCAGGCAATCCTTCTCGATTTTATCTGCAAGTAGTAGCACGCGATGCTGCCGACAATATCTCGAAAGCGGTCACGCCTGCACCAATTACCCTGGATTTGACCAAGCCTTCCGGACGAATTGTGGACGTTGAAGTGATCAGTCAATCCCCTTATTAAGTCGAATCAAACTGATTCCAGGACTTCACAAAGGTTATGTTTTTTCAGACTTCTGTTCGTCGGTTGGCTCTGAACTGGGAATTTCGAACTTGGGGGCTGTAAATTCATCAGAACGCTCTTCAGGCGTAGGTCGCGGAGTTTCAGTCTGTGAATCCGAATAAGTTGACTGATTGACCTCGTCTTCAATTCCACTGACTCCTTTTTTGAATTCAACAATCCCTTTGCCCAGGCTCCGTGCCACTTCCGGTAGTCGTTTACCGAAGAGAAGCAAAGCGATAATCCCGACGATGATCATCTCATATCCGCCAGGCATCCCAAAAATTGCAGGAACAGCAGTCATCTGTGTGATAGTTTGGAACATGTTTAACCTCTTTTTATACTAAAGGTGTTAAGGGCAATACACAAAAGATCGCGCCCTCTGTGCCTTATTTCTCATTTATATTGAATACAGCAACCGGGAAGTTTGTCGCACTAAAAAATTTTCTGAACCGATTAATTATCTGGTTTGGTGTCATGCGGAGGGAACTTGGATGTTTCTTCTTCGTCAGAATCTTCTCGTGCCCCTTTTTTGAATTCTACAATGCTTTTCCCAAGAGAATTCATGGCCCCTGGTAAACGTTTACCAAACAGGAGCAAGATAATCCCTAAAATGATGGTAACTTCAATCCAGCCCGGAAAGCCAAACATACTAATGGTCCCATTAACTCTAATGCATTAGTCGAAGTCGACAATTGCGTTTATAATTGATCAGGTTCATTCGGCGAAATGATAACAGATGAAGACTTCACCGATAAAATGAACACCAGCAAAATGGGATGTTCCAATGAGTTATGCTCTGTGGGCGCTGAGGAAA
>NZ_CALEMX010000530.1 GCF_937910335.1 uncultured Gimesia sp.
AACACGTCCATACTTAATTCCTTGATTTCAAGGAATTATTAGAGGAACCCTTAAAGAAATCAGGAGCGGATGTGACCGTTGCCGATAATGGAGAAATTGCTGTTGATCTCGCGTTCGCAGCAATGAGAGAATCGCGCCCCTTCGATGTGATTCTGATGGATATGCAGATGCCTGTGCTGGATGGCTATGCGGCTACACGAACATTGAGAAATCTTGGATATCAAAAGCCCATAATTGCATTGACCGCGCATGCGATGTCTACCGATAGACAGAAATGTCTTGATGCGGGATGCGATGATTACGCCAGAAAACCAATTGACAACAAAAGCCTGATTCAGATGGTGGCGAGTTACTCAAAAGTTGAATCGGCTGCCAGTGATGCGAATTTTTCAGAAATACGAATTGACGAGAAGACTCTCGAACAAAGTTCGTCCTATCAAACCCTGTTGAGTGCTAATATAGTCAATCGAGAGGCCCCTTTTCCCAGATGTCCTGTTTAGGCTTCCGTACATTTTTGCGTAGAGTAATGACGGGGTTTCATGATTCGGGTTTTCGTTCTCTCAGTGTGCATTACTCAAAAATCGTTCATTAACCAAAGGATTCAGGCGATATTAGAGTCCAAAGGATCTTTGATATACGTTGGTCGCGTTCGTTCCTTGATTGACATTGAATGTCTCGTCCACGATGATCCACCAATGGTAATATGGTATTAGTCGTAGTCTGGTCGCTTTTAAATACAAAAAAATGTAATGAGTAGATAATGAATCGACTCGGATTGAACGGATTATGAATTTGCAGGTTCGCAATCGAGAACCGGAATTGATGGACCAGCCGGGATTGACCGAGCGGGAGCATGCCCGTGCATTAGCGGGTTTGCGACGCGTTAACTGGTGGAGCCGCAGCAGTTCTATTTTATGGCCTCCGATTCGAAATCTGGCACGCATTGTAGATGATCGCCCCTTACAAATTCTGGATATTGCCAGTGGAGGAGGTGATGTCGGATTGGATATTGCACAACGGGCAAAACGAGCCGGGATCTCCGTCGAAGTGGATGGATGTGATATCAGTTCTTATGCCGTGAAGCATGCATCGGAATTGGCTCAACGCATGCAGCTTGATCAGGTTCATTTTTATGAGCGCGATATTCTGCAGGAACCGTTCGATAAAAAATATGACGTAGTCATGTGCTCCCTGTTTCTGCATCATCTTGATGAGAAACACGCCTCGCGGTTGTTCAACATTATGTCGAATGCCACGAGACATCTCGTTTTAGTGAATGATTTGCGACGAACACGATTGGGATATTGGCTGGCCTGGGCAGGATGTCGTTTGTTGACCCGTTCCCCGATTGTGCATACCGATGGCCCTCTCTCCGTGGCTGGTGCATTTACAATGACTGAAGCCGCTGTATTGGCGAAGCAGGGTGGATTGAGCGGATTTCAAATGACTCAGCATTGGCCACAAAGATGGCTATTGCAATGGAGTCAATCATGAGTTTATCTCATGTAATCAGTATCAGTGATGCTTGTAGTTTAGACTGGGATGTGATCGTGGTTGGAGCAGGACCCGCGGGATGTGTGGCCGCCCATCAGTTATCGCTCCAGAAGTTACGTGTCTTACTGATTGAGCGTAAGGCGTTTCCGAGATACAAAGTTTGTGGGTGTTGTCTTAATCAACGGGCCATTTCCTCATTACAGCAGATCGGTCTGGGCACGATTGTTGAAGATCTTGATATTGTACGGCTGGATTCGTTTCAGGTGCGTTACAGCGGACGTGAAGCCATAATTCCTTTACCCGGCGGGATTGCGATCTCCCGATCCGTGTTCGATGAAAAATTAGTGCAGGCAGCGATTCATGCAGGCTCTTGTTTTTTACCGGAAACGACCGCCATGTTAAGGAACTACACAGAACATGATCAGGCGCGTGATGTGGAACTGACTCATCAAGGTGAATTATCTGGCGTCGTGACGGCAAAAATAGTTCTGGTGGCAGATGGGCTGGGGCATCCGAGTTTGCAGAATTGTGAAGGTTTTAAGAGTGTGATTTCTGAGAACTCTCGCATCGGGGTGGGAACCTTGCTCGCGGAAGATGGATCTGCGGAATATCCAGCCGGTATGATTCATATGGCAATTAATAAAAATGGATATGTGGGGCTAGTGCGTGTGGAAGACGGCCGCCTGAATATTGCCGCAGCGATTGACCGGGATTTCATCAAAAAAAGCGTCAGTCCTAAAGAGTCTGTGATTCAGATCTTGAAGGATTCAGGATTTCCGATCTTACCTGAAATCTCTGAGGGTTCCTTTAAAGGTACCATACCGATCACCCGTAATACGTTGAAACCTGTGGGGAAGCATGTATTTGTGTTGGGCGATGCGGCGGGTTATCTGGAACCATTTACAGGCGAAGGGATGGCCAATGCCATCTCGGAGGCGATAACGGTTGCTCGCATTGTTCCGCGCGCGTTGTTGAAGTGGGATCATCAAATTGAAGAAGAATGGTTAAGAAAACAGCATGATATTTCGGTAGGTCGCCTATACTGGTGTCGTTGGCTTGCGCAATTATTGCGTTCACCTAGAGCGGTGGGCTTGGGATTGCGTCTGTTTCATATGTTTCCGGGAGTGGCTCGCCCCATTGTGACCCGTTTAAATCGTTAGAGTAAATCCCAAATACACCGAGAATAAATATGAGTTTTGAAATACTCGGAATTGGTACCACCACTCCTCAGCATTCTATCGAACAATCAGAGGCTGCGGTTCACGCTGAATCCTTAAGTTGCAGTTCTGATTCAACGGATCAACAGCGACGGCTATTGCCCATTTTGTACCGGCGCGCTGGAGTAAAAACACGGCATAGCGTCGTATTGAATAGCAGTACGAATGGTGAAATAGCGCGGCAATCATTTTATCCTCCTGCAACATCGGAAATTGATTTTGGCCCGACGACATCCCATCGGATGAAGGAATACGAAACTCATGCTTCTTCGCTGGCGATTTCTGCGACAATTGAAGCATTGAATACCGGGAATGTCAGCCCTTCTGAAGTGACGCATTTAGTAACGGTTTCGTGTAGTGGTTTCAGTGCTCCCGGTTTTGATATTCTGTTGCTGAAAGAACTGGATTTCTCTGCCGATGTGGCCCGCACGCATATTGGCTTTATGGGATGTCATGGAGCGTTGAACGGTTTACGTGTTGCGAAGTCGTTTACCGACAACGATCCGGAAGCGTGCGTTTTGGTTTGCGCTGTTGAAATTTGTACTTTACATCAACAATATGGCTGGTGCCCGGATAAGATTGTCGCAAATGCACTCTTTGCAGATGGGGCGGCTGCTGTTGTTGGAAAACAGGGGACAAATCGTTCGGGAGAATCCTGGAAACTTGTCGCATCAGGATCAACGTTGATTCCTGACTCTGAAGAGATGATGAGTTGGCGGATTGGAAATCATGGGTTTGAAATGACCCTCTCGCCACAGATTCCGGATTTGATCAATGCTACATTGCGAAGCTGGCTGGAACCCTGGTTGGCTCTTCAGGGATTTACAATCGAAGAGATTGGAAGCTGGGCCATTCATCCGGGCGGTCCCAGGATCCTGAATGCGGTTGCCGAAGCGGTGGGGTTTGATGAATTGCAGCTGACGCCCTCGCGTGAAATTCTTGCAGAATATGGCAACATGTCGTCGCCGACGGTGTTGTTTATTCTGAAAAAATTGCAGTCGCAGAATGCCAAATTGCCTTGTGTGATGCTGGGGTTTGGCCCCGGTCTGGCCATTGAAGCTGCTTTAATTAATGAAACTGAATTCGTCTAATTAACAGCGTGTCAGAGTTCTGCGTAGAGATTCGATTCAAATGGGAGGCGATCAGATGAAATTAGAGGCCCATTATAATCAGACAAGATGACGTTTTCACTCCTTTATCAGGTATCACTGGATGATACTTCCTGGAGTGCTAAAATCAGGTATGGTTTTTAAGCTCAAAATGACGATAAAATAGAGTAGTGTCTGTATAGGTTTTTATGTGCCAAATAAAACTTAAATATTGACAATCCTTGTCTTCAATAGTACAGTTTTATATAAGAAATAGATGCTTTTTAAGCATTTCCCTCCAATACATTTTCCCGCCTCAATAAGAATTGATATGACAACATTGCATACAGCCTATTCATCACGTCTGTTCTTTCTGCGCGTTCTGAATTCACTTGTGGTTCTGCTCGTGTTTTCGGGGATGACATCAGGCGCAGAGGATACGCGTTCTGTCAGCTTCGTGAATGATGTGGTTCCGGTTTTAACGAAGGCCGGTTGTAACATGGGTATCTGCCATGCCAAAGCGGGAGGTGGGCAGAATGGTTTTCAACTTTCCCTTTTGGGATTTGAACCGTTGGAGGACTACGAGAGCGTAGTGAAAGAAGGCCATGGACGACGCCTGTTTCCTTCGGTGCCGACAAAAAGCCTGTTCCTCACTAAAGCATCGGGAGAGACGCCACATGGAGGAGGGGTTAAGCTTCCGCGTAATTCAGAGGGTTACCGACTGATTCGAAAGTGGATTGAGGAGGGGGCCACGTATTCAACTGGCAAGGAACCGACTTTGGTGTCTGTGCAGGTTGAACCGAAACGTGGCCTGATCAACATGGGAGAAGAACAGAAACTGAAAGCCATCGCGAAATACTCGGATGGCAGCATTCGCGATGTTACAAAGTTAGCGCTTTACGAATCCAACATATCAGCGATGGCAGAGGCCAGCGAAGATGGAGTTGTGAAGGTGAACGATATTCCCGGTAAAGTTGCAGTGATGGTGCGGTATCAAGGTAAGATTGCCGTTTTCACTGCAGCCGTCCCATTAGGTGCACCGGTCACAAAAGTCCCCGCATCGAAAAACTTTATTGATAAGTATGTTTTTGCCAACTTGAAAGAGCTGGGGATTCCTCCGTCATCTGTTTGTGACGATGCTACTTTTCTACGTCGTGTGACGCTTGATCTCTGTGGACGGTTTCCGACAGAAGAAGAGGCAGCGGCGTTTCAGGCGAGTACTGACAAAAACAAACGTGATCAGGTTGTTGAATCATTATTGCGAAGTCCCAATTATGCCGACTACTTTGCATCCAAGTGGGTGCCCTTGCTGAAGAATCGGCGTGATGCTACCGCTGATATTACATCCAATTTTGCGTTTCATGCGTGGATCAGGGATAGTCTGCTGGCAAACGTTCCCTACGATCAGATGGTGCGTGAACTATTGGGGGCAACCGGTACGGTGGTTGGTAATCCACCTGTGGCATGGTACAAACGGGTGAAAGACCCTAAGGAGCAGTTGGAAGACATTGCTCAGTTATTTCTGGGTGTGCGGATGCAGTGTGCCCAATGTCATCATCATCCATTCGAACGTTGGAGTCAGGACGATTATTACAGTCTGTCGGCTTTCTTTTCACAGATTGGCCGCAAGCCGACGGGTACTCGTGGTGAAGATCTGATTTTTCACAAACGGGGACTCGCGCAGGCCAAAAATGTCAAATCGGGAATGATGCTTAAGCCGGCCGCACTGGGTGATAATGTAGGTGAGATATCCCCCGATGAAGATCCTCGGCTGCGACTTGGAAACTGGATGAGCTCTAAAGAGAATCCCTTCTTTGCCAAAGCGCTGGTGAATCGTTACTGGAAACATTTTTTCAAACGTGCTTTGATCGAGCCTGAAGATGATATCCGTGATACGAACCCGCCTACCAATCCTGAATTAATGGCGGCGTTGGAAAAACAATTCATCAGTTCCGGCTTTGATTTGAAACAGCTGGTAAAATTAATTACTCAGTCGCATGCCTATCAGTTGAGTTCAATGCCGAACGAATATAACCTGCTTGATCGCCAGAATTATTCACGATTTTACCCGCGGCGTTTACAGGCAGAGGTTTTATTAGACGCCATCGATCAGTTGGCTGGTTCATCTACAGCATTTGCCAATTTGCCACCTGGAACGCGTGCCATTTCTTTACCTGACAACAGCTATAATAATTCATCGGCATTCCTGAAAGTCTTCGGGCGCCCGAACAGTGCCAGTGTTTGTGAATGCGAGCGTATTCAGTCATCGAGTCTCGCGCAGAGCCTGCATTTGATCAATTCAGGGGATATAAAAGCGAAACTTGCTACGGGCGCTGGTCGCGCTGCTCAATTTGCCAAGTCTGAGTCATCGACTGAAGAGAAGGTTAACGAATTGTATCTGGCTGCATTTTCACGCAAACCACGTCCAGAAGAATTGAAGACGGCACTGGATTATCTGAATGAGCCGATGCTGGATGCAAAAGGTCAGCCGATCGCAAAGAAAAAACCGACCAAGAAAGATTACCAGGATTTGATCTGGGCGTTGATGAACACAAAGGAATTCCTGTTTAATCACTAGAGGCATGATCAATTAAAATGAGTTCTCTTTTCTAGAGAAACATCCTGATCGAGACAGAACGTGTTGTTTATAATTTAACCAGAGGAATCGGAATGATACGACAATATCGACAGCCGCTTACATTGATTGCAGGATACTGTCTGATCGCAAGTCTGCTGACTACAACAGCTTTTGCGCAGCTTGTTTGTCTGCCTGCTCCGCGATTACTGACCACCAAGCCTATGGGAGGTCAGGTTGGAACCAGTTTCGATGTTAAGATTACAGGTCAGAATCTCGATAAATCTGACAAGCTCAGTTTTTCGCATCCCGGTATATCTGCAAAACAGAAACTGGGGAAAGACGGACAGCCTGTGCCTTATACGTATGAGGTTACCATCGCAAAAGATTGTCCGAAAGGAATTCATGAAGCCCGCGTCTTGACGCGGCTGGGTGTATCCTCAACACGCGTCTTTAATGTGGGCGAATTACCCGAAGCGATTCAGAGTAAAGCGAACACATCTCTGGAAACGGCGATGAAATTGGATTTGAATTCTATCTGCAATGCCGTCATGACGAGACAGAAGATCGATTTCTATACATTCGAAGCAAACAAAGGGCAACGCATTATTGTTGACTGTGCCGCTAAAGGCATTGATTCGAAACTGAATCCCGTTGTGATTATTGCTGATGAGAAGGGCATGGATCTGCAAGTGGAGCGCCGCGGCGGAATGCTCGATTTTGAAGTTCCAGAGACGGGGAAGTATGTGATCAAATTACACGGCCTGACTTACGATGGCGGGCCTTATCACTTTTATCGCTTAGCGATCAGAGACGTGGCAAAAGGGGAAGTCGTTTCCCGGCAGCCTGCCATCCAGGCGGTGAATGCATTCTCTTGGCCGCCTGTTGGACTGACAGGCAAGACAATTCGTCCTGAATCAGAACCCAATAACCAACATGCACAGGCACAAAAAATTACTCTGCCTTGTGATATTACGGGTAGTTTTTATCCCGCGGCTGATGTTGACACTTTTGAATTTACGGCAAAGAAGGGGGAAGTATGGTGGGTGGAAGTCGCTTCAGAGCGGTTGGGTCGACCTACGGATCCTTCGATTGTGGTTCAATATGTGAGTGGAGAAGCATCCAAAGAAACGTTGACGGATGTTGTGGAGTTGAGTGATATTGCTACTCCGATTAAAGTTTCCAGCAACGGTTACTCTTACGATGGCCCTCCTTACAATGCAGGTTCATCTGACATTATTGGTAAAGTTGAAATTAAACAGGATGGCGTGCATCGCCTGCAATTACGAGATCTGTTTGGTGGAACCCGTAACGATCCCAAAAATATTTATCGTTTAATTATTCGCAAGGCAGAACCTGACTTTGCATTAGTCGGATGGGCGTTGCATATGAATTTACGAAATGGTGATCGCAGTGCTTATTCCAAGCCAATTGCTCTGCGTGCTGGTGCAACCATGCCTATCGAAGTGGTCGTCGTGCGTCGCGATGGTTTCACTGGAGAAATCGATTTGTTTATGGATAATTTACCAGAAGGTGTGAGCGCTGCAGGATTGAGAATTCCGAAAGGCAAGACGCGCGGGATAATGTTGATCAGTTCTGAAGCCAATGCTCCACGTGGTTTGACGAGCGCGGCGTTTTTCGGTCGTGCTACGATTAATGGTAAACTGGTGACGCGTCCCTGTCGCATGGCATCCATGCAATGGCCCATTAGGGATGCTTCGGGTGAAGTACCCAGTCCTCGTTTACTTGTGGATGTCCCTGTTTCAGTAAGTAATTCGGAGCTGGCTCCGATCACAATTGCTCCTGCTGAAAAGAAAGTCTGGGAAGTGACCGCGGGTGAGAAATTGACCATTCCGCTGGTCCATGCACGTCGTTCGGAGTTTTCCGGAGCCAATATCACCTTGAAGACCTATGGTGACGGTTTTGAACGGGTGCCTGCCTTCGATGCCCCTTTAACTAAAGATTCTTCCCAGGCAGTACTCGATTTAGCGGTACTCAAAACAGCTCCTGGTGATTATCAAATTTCATTTTACGGTTATGCTGTAGTCAAATACCGCGAAAATCTAGAGGCAGTTGCTTCCGCAAAAACGGCACTCATGCAGGCACAACAGGAAGCTGAAGCACTGACGGCGGAAGCAAAAAAACTGGCTGATGTCGCAAAGACCGCTCCTGATGCACAAAGAGTGAATGCAAATACCGCTGCCAAAGAGGCCGCGAAAAAAGCGAAGTCTGCGGAAGCGATTGTAGCTACATCAGACAAGCAATTGAAAAGTGCGACAGCGAGATCAAAGCCAAAAGACATTGTAGATATAATTGTTTCAACGCCCATAACTATTCGTGTTAATCCAGCCAAGAAAGCGAAATAGAGATGACAGATCCATTTAATGCTTCATCGATCAGCCCCTGCCCGGGACCGGAGAACCGTCGTGGTTTCCTTAAAATGGGTCTGGCCGGGTTCGCTTCGTTGACTCTACCGGGGATTCTGCGACTCCAGGCAGCAAGCCCTGCTACGAAAAAGAAGGATAAAACTGCTGTCATCATGGTCTGGCAACCGGGTGGATGTTCGCATATTGACACATACGATCCCAAGCCCAATGCACCTAGTGAATACAGCGGTCCCTTCGGAACGATTCCGACGAAAATTCCGGGGATGAATTTCAGCGAATTGTTGCCGATGCAGGCCAAGATCGCTGATAAATTTACGGTTCTCAGATCGATGCGACATGGCAGCCCCGGACACCCGGCTGGTACATTGAGAATGTTGACAGGCGATACGGATTCACGCGATAAGCAAATTCCCAAATATCCTGACTGGATGTCGGTTACTAATTACCTGCGTTCCAAAGAGGGGCCGCGGAAAAACCCACTGCCACCTTATGTCGGTATGAATTTTTCCTCACAACGAGTAGGTGCGGCTTATCTTGGTGATGCTTATGGGCCCTTTACGGTGTCAGGTGATCCCAATAAACCTAATTTCAGTGTGCCGAATATTGGGTTGTCCAATGCGGCTGAAGTTAAACAATTAGATCGTCGTGCAACGCTTCGCCAGAAACTCGATACACTGGAGCGGACTTTTGACCAGGAGGGTGAACTCAAAGCGCTGGATGAATTTGAAATTCAGGCAATGACCCTGTTGACGAACCCAAAAACAAAAGACGCATTCGATTTGAGTAAGGAAGATGATCGCACGCGCGATCGTTATGGAAGGAATACCTGGGGACAGCAATTGCTGATGGCGCGTCGTCTGGTAGAAGCCGGCGTGGATATTCTCACGACCAGTTTGAGTGGGCCGTTATGTGGCCGCGTTAATAACTGGGATGATCATGCAGTCAATCATCATGTGTTTGACGCAATGCGATTCCGCTCTCAAGTCTATGATCAGGCAGTATCTGCATTGATTGAAGATATCTATGAGCGTGGCCTGGACGATCGCGTGATGGTTGTAGTGACGGGAGAATTCGGCCGTACTCCCAAAATAAACTATCAACCCAGTACCGGTGTCGGTAACGCGAGTGCTCCGGCTGGTACAAAACAACCTGGCCGAGATCATTGGGCGCGTGCTTTTTCCAATATCTGGGCGGGTGGCGGCATTGAAACTGGGCGCTTTATCGGTGCTACTGACAAGCTGGGCGAAGACTCAATCGACCGGATCTGCGGCGCTGGCGATTTTCTGGCTACGATATACCATCATTTGGGAATCGATTCTTCCAACGTGCTGATCGAAGACTTTAATGGCCGTCCGACTCCGATCATCGCCGATCAGGGTAAACCGATTCCTGAACTGATTGGTTGAATCAGCTGGTTAAAAAAGAGACGCATTGAAGGAAAAGGATTCTTACTTTCCTTCAATGCGATGTTGGCGTTGACTCTTTCTTACGAACAATCGAGTGCTGCACGAACGCCGGAAGCGTAGTCAGGATCAATCAGTTCGAAGTGTTTTAACTGGCGGTCAACAATGTTTTCGGGAACGCCTTGCATGGCGGCTGCGATGTTTGAGAACAAACGTGCTTTCTGCCCTTCGTCAAACAGGTTGAAAAGCGCGCGCGGTTGAGAGTAGTCATCATTTCCTTCGCGGTGATCATATCGTGCCGCATCCCCTGAAATTTTCAACGGCGGTTCCGCAACATCCGGCTGTTCGATAGGGCCGTTAAATGAATTGGGCTCGTAATAGGCATCCGAAGTAGTGCCGTTGGGTTTGAAGCTCATGGCACCATCTTTATGGTAATGGTGTACCGGGCATTTCGGTGCGTTGACCGGCAAAGACTCGTAGTGTGTACCCAGTCGATGACGATGAGCATCAGGATAAGCGAAAATGCGGGCCTGCAGCATTTTATCAGGCGAAAATCCAATGCCGGGAACGATATTAGAAGGTGAGAAAGCAGCTTGTTCAATTTCCGCAAAATAGTTTTCCGGATTACGATTCAATTCCAGCGTTCCGACATCGATACAGGGGTAATCACTGTGAGGCCAGACTTTCGTCAGGTCGAACGGATTATAAGGCGTCTGGTCCGCGTCTGATTCCGGCATCACCTGTACTTGAAAGTTCCATTTTGGAAAATCTCCATTTTCAATCGCATAAAACAGATCTTCCTGTGTGCTTTCACGTGTTTTACCGACGATCTGTTCGCCTTCCTCGTTGGTCCAGTGTTTGTGTCCCTGCAATGTTTTGAAGTGGAACTTGACCCAGAACCGTTCATTTTTGGCGTTGATCAAACTGAAGGTATGACTTCCATAACCGTTAATGTTTCGAACGCCGACCGGTAAGCCCCGATCTGAAAAGAGGATCGTAATCTGATGCAAAGATTCAGGCGAAAGCGACCAGAAATCCCACATGGCTGTCGTCGAACGTAAATTCGAACGAGGATTTCTTTTCTGCGTGTGAATGAAGTCCGGGAATTTATAGGGGTCTCTGATAAAGAAGACGGGGGTGTTATTGCCAACCAGATCCCAGTTCCCTTCTGCCGTGTAAAATTTTAGTGCAAAGCCTCGAACATCTCGTTCCGCATCAGCGGCTCCTGCTTCACCTGCTACCGTTGAGAAACGTGCAATCATCTCGGTTTGTGTACCGGGTTGCAGCACGTTTGCTTTTGTGTATTTACTGATGTCTTTTTCAATTTTCAGTGTACCGTAAGCTCCCCAGCCTTTCGCATGAACAACACGTTCGGCAATTCGTTCACGATTCTGGTGCGCCAGCTTTTCAATTAATTGATAATCTTGCAGGAGAACGGGCCCACGTGGTCCGGCTGTCAATGAATTTTGATTATCAGCAATGGGTGCGCCGCCCGTGGTTGTCAGTTTTGGTTTTTTGTTCATCGTACTTCTTTCTTCAATGCTCGTCCGGGAATGTCAGAATGCATGGTAGATTTACGACTTTAACGATCTCAGTTTGAATTTCAAACAGAATTGACCCGGAAAGGATTTTCTTTCACTTGCTTGAGCCGGGAAGTGCTCATTTAAAGCTACTTTTTCCATGTTTCTCATTGATGGGAGTGAACATATTTTGGTGGAGGCATATCTATTAAATTCATTTCTAAAATT
>NZ_CALEMX010000531.1 GCF_937910335.1 uncultured Gimesia sp.
GTCGTGGTCGTGGTCGTGGTCGTGGTCGTGGTCGTGGTCGTGGTCGTGGTCGTGAGGCGCATTAGCCTTGTTGACAATCTTGGTCTCTGGTTGATCCTCAAACAGGAAGGCGGCTTCAGCAGCGCGATAAATGGTCCTCAGCGAAACATGATGTGCAGACGCCAGCTGAGCACACGATTCGTATTCGGGAGTAAAAATGGCCTGCTGATTGGGAGCGCGAGAAAGTTTTCCAGCGACTTCTCCCCAGCTGGTTTTCACTAGCTGTGCCCGGCGATCGCGTACCGTGCGTTGTAACTGATGGCGACGAATGCCCAGTGTTTCCGTCTCCTGAAACAGAATCGATTCCAGGTTCTCTGCTGATTCCGGTTTGCAGATAATGCTGAGCATGACTGCCGGGCGGTCTTTTTTCATTTGGATTGAGGTACTGTAAACATCCAATGCACCCGCTGCCAGCAGTTTTTGTTTCGTGAAGCCGATGACTTCCCCCGAAACATCGTCGAGATTGGTTTCCAGCAAGATTACATGGTCCGTATTACTGGATGTTGCTGCTTCACCTACAAAAATTCTGAGCAGATTGGCTCTCTCAGGAAAGGTCATGGTTCCTGCGCCATAGCCAATTTCTTCAATCGTCATGGGAGGCAGCATTGAAAAACGATCTACAAGCGTGGAAATGATGGCAGCGCCCGTAGGTGTTGTCAGCTCGGCTTGAATGGGAATATCAGCCAGCGGGATTCCCTTTAACAATTCTGCGGTCCCCGGTGCAGGCACGGTACAGATCCCGTGGTCTATTTTGATTTGCCCATAACCTGTTGGAATGGGACTGGAGATAATTTGCTCAACCCCCAGCAGATCAAAGCCAATGGCAACGCCTACGATATCCACAATCGAATCGATGGCCCCAACTTCATGGAAATGAACTTTGTCGATTGTCGATCCATGTACCTTGGCTTCCGCTGATGCGATCGCTTTGAACAGTGAGAGTGCCATCTCGTACTGCTTCGGGGTGAGTTGCTCAGATTGCTTCAGGATCTGAACGATATCGCTTAAATGGCGATGTGCATGTTGCTCGGGATGCTCAATTTGAACCGAAGTCGCATGGAAGCCTCCCTTCATGGTTGAAGAGAATGTCAGTTTGACGTCGGGCAGACCCAGTGAATCGATGCCCGCGCAGATCTGCTCTGCACTCACGCCTGCGTCAACCAGGGCTGCCAGAGTCATGTCACCACTGATTCCGGTTGAGCAATCTAAATAGGCAATTCGCACGGTCGTGTATCCAGGAAGGTTATGAACGGAAGAAAGCGGGTTATATTAAGACGTGGATTCTAAAGAGAACGCGTTGGTTCTCCAAGGTCAATTCCCCAAACCTCACGTCAGTCTGGCCAGGGTAACTCCAATCAGATCAAGAAGATACTGAGTGCCCGGTTTTCAGATGCGGGTTCAGGATCGCAATTTTGATCAGAATTCAACGTTGATAGATGGGCAGGTACTGGTATTCAACCGCCAATGCCAGAACAGCCAGTGAAGTAGCATAGACTTTCCCGGCTTCTTTTTCGCTGCCTTTCGTGGCAAGCCAGCTGCCATCGTGCTTTTGCATTTGCAGTAATTGGGGAATAATGGTCGCCCGGGTTTTTTTCCAATAATCACCGCCCATTTGGAACATACCGATACTGCAGTAATAGGCTCCATAGAAGTAGTAAAATTCGTCGGGGTTGATGGGATGTTGTACGAGATAATCGCCGGCTTCCAAAGCATCTCGTGTATGATGTTTTCCGCAGATTTCCAGCGCGAGAATTCCTGTACCCGTACGTGTTGCACTGGGAGCGCCACCGGGCTGATAGGCAAAACCGACATTATTACGCCCTCGACAACGGCGCACATAGGCGACCGCTTTCTCGATGTGATCAGCTGAAATATCACAGCCGATATTCTTTGCCGCACGCAATGCCAATAGTTGCCAGCCCGTGACACTCAGGTCACTGTCTTTACTCGTTTGATTATAGCGCCATCCCCCGGCGTTCCTTTTATCTTTGGCGACATTCTGTGCAGAGACAATGAGCTTGATCGCGCGCGTTAGAACAGCCCTGCATTTTTTTTCCCGTTCCCCTTTTAACATACCAGCGACTTCTGCCAGCATCAGCGTGCTGATGCCATGGCTGTACATCGGGCCGTGACTTTTATGATGAACTACTAGCCCGTTATCTGCCTGATGTGCCAGTACCCAGTCAATTCCTTTGTTGATTTGATCGCCATACGGGCCCTCTTCCGGGACATAGCCGGCTGCCATGAATGCCATTATCGCCAGTGACGTTGCAGCCGTTGACTCACCATACGAGTTAAATGACCAGGCCCCCGATGGCTGCTGAGATTTTGATAAAAACTGGACCGCTTTCTGGATGCCTGTATCGAGTTGTTGTTTTTGCGCGTCCAGTTCCTGAGACCAGCAACGGGCAGGAGTTGGTCCTAAAATGACCAGCACGAATAGAACTATCAGCCAGCGCGACATAGATTGCTTCCTGTGTGTCCGACTGAAATCGGATCCTTACTTATTATCTGGTTTCGATTTGGCGATCGCTTCAAAATAATGTTTGATCAAGCGGGCATATTCCGGGTCTGTTCTGCTGCGTGAACCTTGTAGAATTTCCGTATCGAGATTTCCGGGGAGTTCGCCCCAGTTTCGATTCGACATCGCTTTCAACTTCGTCTGAAGCTGAGTGAAGTCAACGCTGGTTTTTGCACCACCTCCCTCACTTTCACCTTGCCCTTTTCCGGGAGCTGGATTTTTGGCAGCAGTTTGAGATTGCTGTCCTTTTCCAGGGTCGGTACCTTTCTGAGATTTTGACTTCAATTCTGTCGCTGCCTTTGAGAGAGATTCTGCGGCTCGTTTGAGCGATTCCGCTGCTTCCCTGGATGCAGATTTTTTGGAAGATTTTCCGGACTCGGATTGTTGACTTTGATTCTTTGAATTTTGAGCCGTCTGTTCTTTCGATGACTGGCCTTTCTCTCCGGGTTCGCCTTTTGCCTGACTCTTTTGCTGGCTGGTATCAGATGGTTTTTGATCGGAAGGCTTGGCCTCTTTCGGTTCTGATTTTGCATCGGAGGGAGATGCTTGATCATTTTTCGCCATTTGAGGATTACCGGGTTTGAATTCGGGACTCGCTTCCAGTTGCTTTTGTGCATTACGAAGTTGCTGAGCTGCATCAGTTACCTGATTGCCGACTTTTTCAGGGACGGGAGACTCTTTTTGTTTACTGGAACTCTTTTTTTGTGCCTGTTGGGCCGCCTCTTGAAGTGCCTTCGCAGCGGCTTGCGCCTGTTTGGCAGCTTGTGAAAGATTTTCCTCGGAAAGACCTTCTATTGCTTTCTGCATCGCCTGACTGGCTTTTTCAGTTTTTTGTTGCGCCTGATCTGCTTGTTGACTCTCTTTTTTCAATTCCAGAGGATCTGACTCAAGCTTGTTCGAGGTTTCTGCCAACTGTTGGGATAATGATTCGGTCTGCTGGGCCAGATCTTGTTGTGAATTTTTAACAGCTTCCTGTCGCTTGGCCTCTGATGTAGAAGCTTGCTCCATTTTTCCAGCGAGTTCCTGCTGCTGGTTTGCCATTTTTTCGGCCTGCTCCAGAAACTCATCACGCTCAGCCTCCTCTTTGTTTTGTGCCTGATGCGCTTTCATGATTTCTTCGGCCACTTTGGAAGCCCGATTGGCGGCCTGGCTGGCTTCATGTAAACGTCCCGCGCTTGCTGCCTGTTGTGCTTTGATCGATTCTTCAGCCAATTGTATGACTTTGCGGGTCGGTTCCGATTCGGGACCAAACTGTTGGGCAGTCTCCAAAGCAAATTGAGCTGCTGCTTCCGCCAGCGCCTGTTGCTGTTCTTGTAAGTCGCGGACTGATTCGGGTTTCGCCTGATTTTCTTCAGGTTGAGCCTGACCAGGTTTCATTTTCGTATCCGCTGGTTGTGCATCCTGAGCTGGCTTGGAATTGGCGGCATCCGCTGCAGGCGCCGCCTGTGCTTGATTCTTCTTAGCGGGTTCATTTCCAGCCTGAGGTTCTGCCTGCTGTTGTGGTTCTCTCGCGGGAGGCTTACCGGCTGAGACAGGAGCCTGTTCCTGTATGGCCTCGGCCAGTTGTTTTTGAGGTTCTACAAGCTGCGATGTCTGATTGACCAGCGAGTCGAGTTGTTTTAATTGAAAGTTTCGAGCAGCATCGACCAATTCGGGTCTGCGTTCCAGTAAATTGTCCAGATCCTTGGCAAGCCGCGACTGGCGATGTTTCAATTCTGCTTGAAGCTGTGCCAGTTCCTGCTCAGTTTCCGGAGACATGCCTTTCTGATGAGGATCTGGTTTTTCAGGAACATTCTTAGCCTGATCAGGCTTTTCTCCTGCAGGCTGTTTTTCCTCATTCTGCTGTTTTTTACCATTCTGCTGTTTTTTACCATTCTGCGGTGGCTGTGGTTGTGGCTTCTGCTGAGTGTCTTCGACTTTATTATTGAAGGCCAGTAAATCGTCAGCGAGATGGTTCGTTTCTTCAGCCAGACGATCCAGATTCAATAAGTCATTTTCCAATTCCACCAGCTTCTCATACTGACGGGCGAGGTCGCCGAGCTTCTCTTCTGTAGCAGACATGGCAGTCGGAGTTGCTTCCAGCGCTTTACTTGCTTGTTTCCTTGTTTCAGAATCCGCTGCTGCTTTTAACTGATCATGATTTTCTACGAAGTCAGTCCGCGCCAGATTTTGTACCTGCTCAGCAAGTTTCTGATACAGGGGAAGCTGTAGAAACTCATTCGCCAGAGTTTCAAGACGCTGAGCGAGCTTGCGTTCGGTTAAGGAATTCTTCAGTAAATCTTGTTGATCTTCTGGTTTTAAATTGTCTTTTTCAGCAGGTTGTTTCAATTGCGCAATGTTTTGTTCCACCGTTTCTCGATGCGTTTTATATTCTTTTTGGATTTTTCGGAGTTCATCGCGTAACCCCTGTTGGCGGGCTATGACTCCTGCTGAAAGCTGCTGTTCGGCGTTTTTATCAATTCCGAACACACGGGGTGTTGACCAGACCTCATTCGGTGAGGGAACTTCACGGTTATCAGTAGCGCGAATTCGGTAAGTAAAAATATCCGACTGTGACGCCGACAGCTTCTGTAGCTCGACTTTGAATTCATGATCTACATTTGATGTTCCCAACTGTTCAACCGGAACTTTGAAGACGGTTGCTTTTTCATCCAGTTTTTTAACATGGATCTCCAGTTCTTCAACGGAAAAATCGTCGGTCACTTTGACGGGGATCGTCAGCGTTTCATCTGGTTTAAAGAATTCAGGCTGATTGTAGATCGTAAGTTCAATTTCAGGAGCCCGGTCCGGCATGACTTTGACCAGGTGCTCTGAAGTTTTGGTATGTAGGTTGCCTTTTTGGCTCCGAAATTCGAGATGGAATAGAAAACTGCTTTTATTGACTGGCAATTCCAGTTTGGCAGTGAGCCGGTCTTCGCTTAAGACAAAATCTTTTTGTTCAACGGGCGGCCGCTCCTGGGGATCTGCACCTGATGAATAAAGTTGATATTGAAGAGTAGTTTCGGTAACAGGGCGATCAAACGTCAGGCTGAATGCCAGTCGACTCTGCTCAAGCACACTGATTTCACTGGGAAGAACCGTCAATTCCTGCTGCTCTGCATTGGTATATGCAGGAGGTATGACCGATAGTTGAGTCTCAGTGATCGAGGCGGGCTCTGCAATTTGAATCGAATAGATTTGACTGCGGCTGCGATCAGACGAAATTGTATATTGAAATCCTGTGAGCAGTCGAGAAAATTGTGTTTTATATTGCCCGGCTTCTTGATCCAAATCCATACGCCGCGACAATGGTTCGCCTTTGGCATTTTCCCATTGAATCCAGACTTCATTGACGGTTCCTGGCTGCTTAGTATGCCAGTGAGGTGTAGCAATGATTTGCAGGTCGTCGCCTCGGGCAACAGTCGCATCCCCTGGCTGCACTTCAAAATAAAGCGAACTCACCGTGGCGAAGTTACCCCAGGGGATGACACTTCGTGAAATTAACAGACGGTATGCATCAGGCCAGATCAACAGAGGAGTTAAAAAGATCAAAATTGCAATGCCGGCACTCATGATGAATCGCATGGTTCGATCTGAAGGAACCGAATCAGTAATATTAAATGTCGTGAGCGAGGCAATCGTTTCTCTTGCCAGTTTTTCTCGCATTAAAACGGAACTGGTTTCGTTTTCCGCGGAGGCCAGTTCCAAAACGGAAGTCAGCCGCTCATTGAGTCTCGCTTGAGATTCTTCCACAATCGCAGCGAGCTCAACCGAAGTTCGTTTGTGAAAGACACGTCGTAGCATCGCAAACCAGAGACAGGCCACTAAAACGGTGACCGAGAGCGAGCTCATTGCAATCCGTGCGGTAGTGCCGAGTGAGAGAATCAGATCCAGACTGATCTGTAATGCCACCAGACAGATGAGTACAAGTATTATCAATCCGAGGCCACGTAGCAGAGCTAGAGAACGGATTCTCCGATCCAGTTGGCTTAACTGTCGTTTGAGTTCACTAACAAATTGATCGAGCTGCCCATCCATATTTGATCTCAACGTGAAGAGGTGGTTCTATAATTGATCTATGAACGATTGAAGGTGAACGATTGAAGTTGCCCCGGGTCGATTCTTCGGAAATACCAGAATATCTCTGTAGACCGCAGACTGTGATATTATAACAAGATTGGGAACAAATTTGTGATGAAAAAACCGTTTCGGACCAAAATCTTTTCAAGGTAAACCATTCAGTTTCCGAATCGCCCACTCTGCGGTGAGAATTCCCATGATCAGAACCAGAATCAACCAATGGTCCCACAAGGAAATTTCATCCTGATTGGTCGTTTTCTGGTTGAGAGAGGGGATTAATTCCAAGAGTTGATCAATCGTTTCCGGAGCCAGCAACTTTCCGCCGCTGGATTCGGCGATTTCGGAGAGGAGCTGCGGATTGGAAGCCAGGTTTCCCAGTTCGATGGTTTTTATTTGATGGACAAACAGAGGAGTAGTGATCTCTTTACCCTTGGCCACTTCAGGTGACGTGTTGAGTTTGAGTTGATATTCCCCGGGCGGGAGCGGAGGGATGTTGGCTTCGTGAATGAGCGGCTGACTTTTTTGTTTGATCAGATCGAATGAAGCGATGACTTTTTCAGGGTCTGATACTTTGTAAATGGCGACGCTGGATTTCACGTCAGGGAATTGTGCCAGATATTCCTGAGTCCAGCGCGCGGACGCTGTTGAGATTTCGCCCGCGTCAATGTCAGTTTTCGTCAGACTGAATTTTACAAATTCATTTCCAGCAGCCGCTTTGTTGCGTGCAGCCGATCGTGCCATTTGTCCCCAGAAGCGATGGTGATAGCGGTCACCTACGCGAAACCGCCAGCGCCACGTACTGTCGATGCCGATCCAGATGACTTGCCCGGAGCCATACTGTTGTTGAATGATGACACCATCAGTATCATCATCAAGAGGCGCATTAAACGGCGAAACACCATACGCTAAAACGGTGGCTCCCGGTTTCTTTTCTCCTTCAAGAAACCAGAGATGGCCGGGTAATTGTTTCCAGATCTCACGATTGATTTCCGGATTCACATCAAATTGAAACAGTGATTCCGCTTCGCCTTCCGGTGTTAATTCGAGACGCATGCCTCGTTTTCCAGGAGGCACTTTGAAGGCGTCTTGATTCCAATCGATAACTTTTAAGTTTTTCAACGGGAGAAGTTCATCCAGAATTTTAGAGCGATGGCCTAGCGGGAGAAATTTTTTCCCCGCCAATAACACTAGAGTGCCTCCCTGATCTGAAACAAACGTTTTAATTTGTTCCCAGTTTTCTTCTTTCATATGCTCGGGGGAAACATCGCCAATAATGATTAGGTCTTTTTCTCCAAACGGATGAGATTTGTTTTCTGGATTCGGTCCATCATTTTTCCGGGGAGTCTTTGTTGGCAATTCATCGGGAAAAAATGGCTGAGGCAGAAGCCCCATGTAGGGTTGTTCAAACAACACCTGCTGGAGATCGATGCGTTTGTCTCGCTCCAGAGCATTATGCAGGAAACGAAACTCCCAGCGCGCCGTTTCATCAATTAAAAGCACGTGTGATTTGTCATCAACAATATTGACAGCGAAGTTCTTCGAATTATTGTCGTCACGAGTTTCCCCCGGCAGAATATCTGTATGCAGCGTGTATTCCTGTCTTCCCAGTTTCTGGGATTCCAATTCAAATTCGATTTGGTGACTGACCCCCCGTGACGTAAACTTTTTCACTGCAACTTCACGGTCATTTTGTTTCAGGATCACAGTGAGTTCCTGACCGTCGTAACCGTTAGAGGCGATGCGCGCTTTGAGTAATGGTCGATCATCTTTAAAAGCGGTCTGCGGATAATCGAGTGCCGCTATCGAAATATCTTTGGGTTGATAGGTTGATCCCACAATCACAGGGTAAATAGGTACTTGCATTTGTCCCAGCTGTTCTGCCGTCGTGACAGGATTCAACTGACTGTTATCGCGACCATCCGTCAGCAGGATATAACTGGAAATCGGAGCAGAGCCGGTATCGGAACTACCGGGTGAAGCTTTAAGGGCCTCTGAAAGATTGGATAACTCCATATGAACCTGATCGGGAACCTGAATGAGAGAGGTCTCCAACGTCTGTCTATCTGCAGTCACGGCGTTGCCGGCAAACAGGACAAGATCAACCAGTCCTCGTTCCTGTAATTTTTCCAGTATGGGATTCGCCGGATTCAAGAGTAGTTTTTGTGCGATTTGTTTGCGGGATAACTGATCGATTTCTTCAAAGACCGCGTACAGGTTTTGTTTACGGCTGGCAGCCAGTGAGGCGCGTTTTTCCGGATTTGCGGTTTCGCTTTTATCGACCCATTCAGGTTCTTCTTTTAAGGAGAAGGATTTTTCCCAGCGATCGAGCCGGGCATCGACTTTTTGATTACCGATCATTTTCAAGGCGCGCGCCAGCCGCAGTTTTTCCAGATCGCTCGCATGCAGATCCTGCGTGTTCATACTGTCAGAGACGTCAATCGCCACAACAAGCCGGCCTGTTTTTTCAGTATCGAAAGACCATGTCAGAACGGGTTCCAGGAATGTGAGTAGAATAAAAAGCAAAGCCAGAACGCGCAGTGTGATCAGGATGTTTCCGATTGAGGGTGGAACCAGGCGGCGTTCATAGCGAAAGAGCAGGATGATGGTGACCAGCGCCAGCACGATCGCACAGACGCCTGTAATCGTCCACCCACTTAATTCAAAACTATTAAATTGGAATTGCCTGTCACTCATTGCAGCAGAGATCTTAATACGAAATTATATGGAATTACTCTAAACCTTCGGGGTGTGCGGCGTGGCCACCTTGCACCAGTCGTCTGGTCAGAAACAACTCTCCGACCATTAACAGCAGAAAAATTAATAATATGAATTTCCAGAATTCAGTCTCCGAGACATCGGAAAACATGCCCTGTTTCAACTCATCCAGTGTCGTGAAAAATGTCAATTGATATTCATCAGTCAGTGTTTTCTGTTCTGCTTCAGAGAGGGGGGTCAGATCTGATTCACTACGGTCAAAGTTCACGACTACTCGATCAGCGTCGAGTTCTGATTCCATGCCCGGTTTGGGATTCAAGGCATAAACCCCGGGAATTGATGTGTTTTGACAATGAAAGGTAGCTGTTGAGGTAGATTGTTCAATCGTACCTGTGGCTGGTTCTTTGTTGGGATCCAGAAATTCGAACTGGTCAATGGTCGTATTGGCGGGCACTGGTATCACGATGGGCTCGTCGGAATTAATATTGCGAAACACACGACCCGATGAGAGTTCGAAGACGGCTTCATGCAGGAACGGTACATAATCCGGCTTGGCTGGCAGGTTATTCCAATCTGCATCGAGCGAAGATGTTAAGAGTAAAACGCGACCTCGCTCGTGATTCATCATAAGCAATAATGGTTTCTCATTAGACAATCGAGCAATCTCGACAGGAACGGATGGAGGTTTTGCATCCGACTCTTCAGCCTGATCATCCTGTGGTGGTTTCGGATGATCCAATAGAGCAACATCCCACCACTGATGATATCGAGCAGATGTCAGACCGTTGGCATAGGCGCCTCGAAATCGTTTCAACCAGGGAGTCTGCAAGCTATCGGATTGAATTTGCACCAGATTTCCAATGTCTGCTCCTCGATTCGATTCGAGTGACTTGATTTCAAGAGGTATCAATCCTTCCGGATGAAATAGTAATTTCTGATATTGCTCAGCATTGATTTGATCTCCCAGCGCGATCATAACTCCCCCGCCTTCATGATCGACAAAATCAATCAGTGCGCCAGCTTGTTGTTCAGTCAGCGCATCGACGTTTGCCAGAATCACGACTGCCTGATTTTTTAAAATCTCGGTCGTCAGTTGACCTTTATCGATGATGGTGGTTTGAATCCAGGGAGTCCGGTTCTTGGGCGCCATTAAGGCAAGATTGGTAAAAAAAACTTCGCTGCGAGTCGAGTCAAAATCAGGTGTGCCATCGACCAGCAGAACCGGCAGTGCGCTGGTGACATGTAAGGCAGCATCAGACTGGTCATCTCCCGGTAGTTGATCGGCGTCAATCACAACGCTGACAACATGCGTTCCTTCTACATCAAATCGGTACTGGAACTCGACCGCTGCCTCGCCATGGTTTTCAATTTTTACCGATTGAGTTTTCTCGTTGATACGCTGGCCGTCGACTTCGAAATAAACAGGACAGATTCGGGTTGGTTCCGGCCCATCATAGCGAATCGTCGTCGAAATCTTTACCGGTAGATTTTTGACACAAACTTCACGTGATACCGATAACTGATCGACTCGTAGATTGGATTGCAAACCTTGATTTTTTTCTTCAGCCACATTGGTTGCCCACAGATCAATGGGAATTGCCGACTGCTGGAGTAGATCGTGCACCTGTTCCCACAGAATCGTATCCTGTGGAGTCCAGCAAAATGCCTGATCGTCCGTAAGTATGATGATCTCTCTTTTCAAATTCGAAGTCTTACTCAGAGTTTGAACGGCTTTCGAGATGGCATTGGGTAAATTCGAAGAACCGGAAGGGGGAGGGAGTTCATTTAATTTTTCTCGTACGATCTCAAACTGGTGTGTGGGAGACTCGGTAACCAGCCGCGGTTGCTTGCGGGCATCAATGATGGAAATCGTATCACCGGGATTCAGTTCTTCCATAAAGCGATGGATCCATTGAATCGCCGCAGAATGAGGAGTCGTCTCTTCTCCCTCCCAGCCCATGCTATAGGAACCATCAATCACAAACACGATATCACGAGATTGGATCGAAATAAACTTTGATAAAAGGCCTCCCGAAACCCAGGGGCGAGCGAGAGCGAATGTGATTAACGCGATTAAAAGCATGCGAATCGCTAGCAGCAACCAGCCTTCCAAGCGAATTCTGCGGCGCGTGCGTCGTCCCAGTTCCAGAAATTGCATCGCCCCCCATTGAATAATGTCGTAGCGCTTGCGGCTCAGTAAATGCACCAGAATTGGCAACGTAATCCCCAGCAAGCCGAGTAGCATCATCGGATTAAGGAAATTAAACGACATGAATGCCTGCTGAAAATTTGGGATGGATGGGGATAAAACACGAAGATGACTTAGTTTAAGGACTGGTGAGAATTATATCTTGAAATCGTCGTAAATGGTATTGCTCACATAATTAACAATTTAAGTCCGACTTAAACACAGATTTTCAGTGTACCGGTTTGGAAATTCCTATTGAATGATTATGATGGACGAAACGGTCTCATGTAAACATGTGTGGTGCTATTAACTTCCGAATATAAAAAACTCTGAATGAGTGAAGAGGTCTATTGAATGCTATCGATTCATACGAAGGGGAACCGGTCTCTGTTAGT
>NZ_CALEMX010000532.1 GCF_937910335.1 uncultured Gimesia sp.
AAGCGTGTTTAAAAGATTTCAACCCTTAAAGAGCAATTAGCAATGACCATTGAACACCACCAGCATAGCCCCATTCATCCTCCACGCCGCACATTGATGGGACCCGGTCCCAGTGATGTTTCTGCCAGTGTATTGTCTGCACTGGGAGCACCGACTGTCGGGCATCTGGATCCTTATTTTCTAAAAATCATGGATGAAGTCCAGGATATGCTGAGAACGATCTTTCATACAACCAACGAACTCACGCTGGCTGTCAGCGGTACTGGAAGTTCCGGAATGGAAGCCTGCGTCGTCAATCTCCTCGAACCTGGTGACAAAATTGTTGTCTGCACGAACGGCGTTTTTGGCGGACGAATGGCAGATGTCGCAGGTCGCATTGGTGCGGAAGTCGTGCAGATCAACCGTCCCTTTGGCGAAGTTTTTTCCGTCGAAGAAATTGAAGAAGTGGTCAAGAAAGAACAGCCTAAGGTTGTAGGCATCGTGCATGCAGAAACATCTACGGGAGTTGCTCAGTCGCTGAACGATATTTCGAAAGTTGTTCACGAGGCAGATGCCCTGTTGCTGGTAGATTGCGTAACATCTCTGGGTGGGATGCCAGTTAAAATTGATGAATGGGATATCGACGCCGCTTACAGTGGAACACAAAAGTGTCTAAGTTGTCCTCCCGGTCTTTCGCCTGTTACGTTCAGTTCCCGCGCAGTTGCCGCTATGGACGCCCGCAAGACGAAGGTTTCGAGTTGGTACCTGGACATGTCAATGGTCCGTTCCTACTGGGGTGATTCACGGGCCTACCATCATACTGCACCGATCAACATGAATTACGGTCTGCATGAAGCGCTGCGGCTGGTTCTTGTGGAAGGCATGGAAAACCGATATTCCCGACACTACGCTAACCACTGTGCACTGAAATCAGGTCTCGAAGCGATGGGAATCGAATTCGCAGTTGCCGAAGACCATCAACTTCCCATGCTCAACGCAGTCAAAATTCCTGAAGGGGTCGATGATGCGGATATTCGCGGCCAGCTTTTAAACCGTTTCGGAATCGAAATTGGGGGTGGTCTGGGGCCAATGAAAGGTAAGACCTGGCGAATTGGACTGATGGGTGAAAGCAGTCAGACATCTCATGTGCTTCTGTTTCTGGCGGCTCTGGATCAATGCCTATTACATGCCGGCTATCAACTTTCACCTGGCGCCGGCGTAGCTGCTGCAAATGATTTTTATCGTACAACGATTACAGACTAACCCGGAACACATGACAACTTTCGTTTTTTAGGCGAAACAAGGTGTTATGTTTAATGTGTTTAGGTCAGAATTCCGATTCATAGAATACGATTTTGGTATGACTTGTCGTGCCATTACCCTCTCGTTATATTGGGTGTTGAACTCAGATCTACACAGATGAGTTCAAAATGAGAAATTTTAGAACATTCTCATCAATTTTTGTGTCGGAGAAGTGGCATTCACGAAAATGATTGCCTATTATCGCCGACCACCCAAAAAGGGGCCGTAGCTCAATTGGTTAGAGTACCGGACTGTCGATCCGGGGGTTGCGGGTTCAAGTCCCGTCGGCCTCGCTTTTTGAAACGCTCGTTGTCAGCAATGACAGCGAGCGTTTTTTTGTGCTCCCGTTCATAGTGAATCGCAATCTCATCTTTTGGTTGATTCTCGCGTCTCTTCGCATCAAGCTGGCTTGCTCCAAGCATTAAATAGTGCATTTAATCTTTGTCAATCGCATTCAAATTTGGCACAATGTGGAAAATCAATGATGTGCCTGTTCAAGTTTAATATTCGTTGACGAGACAAAATATCGATGAACTATGACCTACTTTATTCGCTGGCTATTTTTTTCGGGATCATCGGATTCTTCTTTATTTTAGTTGTCGCCGCCTGCTTGTGGGAAAAACGACTCATCGAGCCGTACTATCAACCAAAGGCCGGGGAGGAATACACGCCGCTTCCGCTGGCTAATGAAGCCAACAAAGATGCTGTAAAAAGTGGCTACGTTCATGGCGGAATCTTTCATAGTGGTAAGACGAAAATCTACCGCATTCGTTGCGACTTCTGGATTTCCCCGGATAACTCAACGCTAGTTGTTGTCAGCAGCGGAACCGTTGCCAAAATCGTGGCGAACGGGATCTCTTTTTATTCATGGACAGAAGATGGACGGATTCTCTGCACCACCAACGAAATCGGTGAGCAGGATATTTCTGGTGTAGAGGAACAAATTACCTGGTCCAAGCTCAAATTCAGAGCGCTTGCCAAAAAACATGACCAACGATTAGAGACGACTGAAGTGACCCCCTTCTCTGCCGATTCCCCTTTGGCCAACTATTTTGAAATTGGAAGGGTTATAGCCAATGCAATGGTCGCACGAAAATATGCCTACTTCATCGATGACGAGGAAACGATCTGGCGACATTCACTAAAAGGCGCACTCGCGTTTTACTTCATCACGGTCTGGATACGACCACTGCGTCGTCTCTTCCGATCATTGGGGCTCGTCCGGGATTAAAACCAAATCATTCTTAGGCAATGAATGTCTCATCATATATTTGGTAATCCACAAAAGAAGGTTGTTCGAAAGTAGTGCTGATAGCCCCTAGTCGACACCTTCCCATGAAAATCTGAGACGTCCTGTGGTCGCATTGAAATAGGCATCTTCGGTTTCTGTTCCAAAGTGCTCTGAAAACTTGCGATGATAGTGCTGCGATCTTCCGACATCGGGCTTTCTTTTCATTCCGCGTTTGATAATCCGGTTAAATGTTTCCTGGGTTGTTGTACATGTCAACCACATTCTGCCATGATCGCCGAGGATCCAGAAGGATGATTTCAGGTCTTGAACCTGTGCAGGCGGGGCAAAACCGAGCCATCTTTCAAAGACGACTGCTGGCCGCGTGTTGAGATAGAAGTCAACGCACAGGAAGCTGCAATATAAAACAAACGTCGCAAAGATCCATCTCTGTTTCCGACGTACGCCGAATAGATAGAGAACACTCATCACAATGGCCGCGATGATAGCGAAGGTGGTTGTAAACAAAGCAACAAGAAAGAGAGCATTCAAGGCTTGCATGGAGTCACTTATTTCCTCAGACGTCCAATCGCATTATTTTTTCGACATCTACTCTGATTCTTTTGGAAGACTTTCAATTAAACTCACGGCAGCCCAGGTCGTGCCCCAGTAGACGGCTGTCTCTTCAACGTTGTTTTTCTTCTTTTCTTTCGTACCCTTGACTGGCCAGGAACCGTCGTCGCGTTGTGTGCTGACAAGAAACTGTTGCGCACGTTTGATGGCTTGGTCGTTCGAGTCCAGCCCGGCGCGAAGTAATGCGTACAGCGCCAGACCTGTGCCTAGTGCATCACTCTCATCTGTCACCATCCAGCCCCAGCCGCCATCCGGTTTTTGCTGGCTGCGCAGCTTCTTCACAAATTCAGCGCGTAATTTTGCATCTTTTGTCTGGACTGATAGTAATAATCTTAGTGCATACCATTCGATGCTCTTGCCGGGCGTACTTTGTTTGATGTACTTCATCGCCCGTTCAACGGCCTGACTGCCTTCAGGGCTGTTGCTGGCAACGAGCAGTGTCAGCGTCAGCCACATGGTTGAGACGCTTGCTGTTTCTGTTATTGGTCGCTTTTGAGAGGGGAGTTGTCCCCCCGGTTTCCATGAGCCATCCGCTTGTTGCCCGTTGCGTAATAGCGCGGCCAGTTTGTTTTGGGTGTCAATCTGATGCGGTTTGAGGTTGCTCGGATCAAGACTCAATAGAATCTGCGCGACCCCTTCTTTGTTTCCCAAGCCGACAATTTTCCCTTTATCATTTTTGGAGAGTGATTTATCGACGGCCCAGTCGAACCATTCGTCAAGTTTCTGACTGACTTCGAAGCCATTTCGCTTCGCGAGAGCCAAGCTCCAGACCATGTTCCCGCCTCGATGACAGGAGACGCATTTTTTCTTTGTAATCCACCATTGCCCCTGCTCCTCAATATAGGGAATGCTGCGCTGCACGGTTTCGCGAATCTGAAGCGTAGTGGGAGGATCGGCGGGCAAAGCCCCCATAGACACAGCCAGCACAAGGGAACTCAAAGCAATCATAACGCCAGCCTTTTCTGATTCAATGCCATGGTAAAAGCCGCGGAGAATGGTAAACCCGGGTAGAATTCATTACAGCTAATTATACAAAGATTTTCGTATGAAAGTCATCAGAAATCACACAAGAATGATAATCGGTTTGGGTTGCCCTTCCAGTTCTATTGAGTGAGTTGCGCACTTTCCTCCAAATCGAAAGGCAGTTCAGATTCGCGCAAGATGCTTTGAATGGAAGGGACATCCAGATTGACCCGATAAAGTGTAGAAACCTTCTGGATAATTAACCGGCGCCCACTATGGGAAAGGTCTGCTCTAACCAGCCATCACCGTCCCGGGCGCGTATTTTCAACGTATGCTTACCGCGTGGAATGATTTTGTCGGAAGTGTGTTCTTCTGTGCCCAGTAGATAGGGTGGTCCCGCTTTCTTATCGATGAGTTTTCCATCGAGATAGAATTCCATCGGGCCCAGGTCAATTCCTTCGGTCCATACGCGAAGCCGTTGCCAGCCATGCCAGCCTTCGATCTGCATGTTTCGTGTAATGTAAATTCCTTTACTGCGCTCCGGACGGAGTCGTGTGTCTTCTTCCCAATAAGCCTGAATGGCCTGGCTGCTGCCAAGCATACGCATGGTCCGGCGATCCGTAGGCTTTCCCAAAACACGCGAATCGGCCTGATAAATATAGAGCCCCGGTGCGCCCGCGTCATAAAGTTGTTTCGCACGCCATAGAAAAGGTCCCGGCAGTGGATTGCCCCAGGAAAGTCCATCCATGGAGGGTAGCAAGATGCATTTTGTCCCTGCTACTGCTTTTTTGTAAGGCGTAATATCGAAGTGGTTATGTCGACCTTGAATATTACTGGGACAGAGATAGTCAACCCACCCTTCCCTGGCCCAGGTCGCATAGTCAAATTTCTCGCTCGCATTGACTCCATGGGCGGGAAAGCGGATCAGAATGGGAACGGGTTTGCCGCGCGCTGCACTGAATTCGTCGGCTATGGCCTTGAGTTCTTTTTGAAACAGGTTGGCTGTTTCGGGTACATCGATCGTACCCGGATACCGACAGTAGTCGATCGAAATTCCCCGCGCTCCTAATTCCAACGATTCCCGAAAGAGACTCAGTGCATAAGCACGTACTTCGGGAACTTCATAACGCAGAGAAGAGCCTCGCATCCATTTCGGATGATCTTTGGAAAATTGTCCTTGCAGGGGTGAACCGGGATAACAGTTACTCGCACCAAAGTTAGCATGTAATTTCAGATCTAATTCACGAGCGTGGCGGACTGATGTTTGGAGTGTATTTGTAAACTGCTGCATCCGACCCACATTATCTGTCTGCGGGTGCGCGACCGCGCCAATCGGATCGCCTCTGGTTGCATAGTAGAGATTATCCGTCAAGCGAGATTCATAAACTACCTTCATTCCCATCCGACCAATTTGCATGTCGATCAGATCCATATTTGCTTCAGAATAAGCTGTTAAATATTCTCGATGCCACAGTGTATCTTGAACATCATCATGAAAGGCAAAGGAGTAGGGTTCCCAGTAAGCGGCGATAAACTTGTCGTGCGGCGCCGTAAATGGTGCATCCAGAGCGGCTCGCTGCTCGTTCGTAAGAGGTACAAACTTGACATAATCGATCATAGAAGGGACGTAGCCGGTGTAGTTGTGATGCTGTTTCAATACAAGATTTTGATGGTCCAGCTTTGCCCAGCGCCATAAGACCTCTTCGCCCCGACGCGTAGACAGCAAATCGTTTCGTTCATCGCCGGTAAAACGCAATCGAATGGATCCTGGTGCATGGATATAAATCGCATACCAGCCCTTTAAGTCAAGCGGATACGACAGTTGGGGCATACCCAATTTTTTTCCGGCATTTCCATAGAGACTATTGCCCAGGGACATGCCCTTTTTTGCGTCCCAGCCTTCACGCCATTTCCATTTTTGGGGTGCATCACCATCGTCCTTTTGAAGATTTTCTTTCTGAAAGACCTGGGACCAGTCTTCGATGTAGAAGACATCGCTTTGATCTGCCTGGAGATCAGTGGTATAAGTTGCCAGGACTTCATCTCCCGCACCTCGAATTTCGATACGAAATGCTGCGTCTACTTTGCCTTCCTGAACGGCTGCGGGATAGGGGTTGAAGACAAGGGTGCGATGCAGGCCCGCCGCCCGGCGTTCCGTAATAAATCCATTTGAATTCCAGTGATTCCATTCCTGGACCGGCAGCAATTTCAGAGCCGTCTCTGAAACGAGGGGCATGACTTGTGCTTTTTGCCAAGCATCTGAACCAGGGACTGAAAAGGTACAATGCACCTGAATCACATCGGGTGCATTCCGGGGAACAGGATAAGTGATCTTGAAATAACGCGAAATGGGATCTGTCGTTACAGAGACCTCTTGCGCAGCGGCAATGGTCGAAAAGAAGCAGGTTATCCCCAAGGTCAACATATGATAGCGCCAGCGGCATTTTGCCAGGCGATTCAGACTGATAGTACTATTTCGAAACATTGATACTCTCCATATATGACAATGATATTACGATCGTGTCTCGTCTAGAGAAACTCAAGACGAGCGACTTGCACAGCGCCAGGTGTTACATCCAATGGGCTCACGTTTCAACTTTCTGTATCGTTATTAACAATACGATACGGTTGTGAAAATTGAATGCCCTGCTTTTCAAAAGCCTGAAATATCTCGAGATTCATCTTTTCACTGAAGGCTAAAAAGTCCCAATATTCCGGTGGGCTGTACCAGTAGAAGATTTTGATATTGAACGAGTCATCATTAAATTCATTAAAATAAACGCGCGGCGGAAATTCAGGATTCATTCCCTCATGGTCTTTTAATGCTCCACGAATGAGTTCCACACACTGTTCCAATTTGTCTCGGGGCGTGTCTAACGGAATTTTGATATTGGCTGTGCGGCGGATATGTGGCCGACGTGTGATATTTTCGATGTCGAAGCGAGCCAGTTCATCATTGGGAATGGTCACCAGGTTTCCGGTTAAAAGTCGCACGCGCGTTGAGCGCAATCCGATATCCTCAACAACACCGTCATATTTATTGAACACAATTCGTTCACCTACACGAAAGGGTTTGTCGGCCATCAACATAATGGTCCCGAAGAGTGTTTTCAACGTATCTTGAGCCGCCAGCGCAATTGCCAGACCGCCGATTCCTGCACTGGCCAGCAATGTGGTGAGTTTAATCCCCAAATATTGTCCTCCCATTAGGAAGACTACCACAGCAAGTACCAGACTCAGCAATCTTGAAACAATGCGAATGAGCTGAGCATTCAGTCCTTGCGGATTAATTTTCGGCGAGTTGATGATGACTTCAGCCACACGATTGCTGGCAGCGAATACCAGATAGATCGATACAAATAAAGAGATCATCAGACTGCAAAATTCGATTAAGTAGAGTGGCATCCCGCGGACAACGAGATCGTCTTTCACAATAAGGCTCACCATGATGGGAGTCAGAACGCCAAGAACGGGAAGTAAAATGGTCAGGCAATACCAGAAAACACTCTTTCCTTTCCAGCGATTGGCCAAATTGGAGTGAATTCGAAAAATAAAGACCATAATGAAACTTGCCACCAAAAACGTAATGATGAGTGCTGGCCATTTCCAGGCCGCCATCCCAAAGACCTGACTACGAAATCCCGAGGGTAGCCTGTTAATAAAGGGCGCGATTGCGGAATTGCCGGGTGAAGAAAAATACCAGTTGTAAAAACCGGGTGACGTTTCAGGGCCAGTGGTTCGATAGGGAAACGACTTCACGTCCTGATAATAGCGAATCGCCCGACCAACTGTCCCCTTTGAAAATAAATACTCATGTTTTTGCGGCCCCTCTTCTACGCGAGAGATTATGATGCGCGTACCGGGAATCCGCCAGCGTGTCAGTTTATCGCCCTCTGCAGTGACCTCTTCCGTTCCGGGAATTTCATCAAACGGGGGCAGATCAGTCCGATCCAAAATCTCTTTCAAACAAATCGCTACTTCCGAAGCCCGCGCTTCACTGGCAAACGCCGGTAAGTCGCTTAAATCGAGACAGTCGAGCATCCGCATTGCGGTCGACCGTATTAATTCTGAGTCACGATCAATATATTTATTGTCACGCACCACCCCATAAATTTCGTTACTGGCGTCGATGAATTCTTTCAACGTGCTTCGCGGACTTGAAGTGTCAGCCGGACTGAAACTGGATGTTGACTCGGCGACTGCTGTATTTGTGCTGACTGACAAACAAAATAGCAGCCCTGCCATGAATCTTTTTATGATGGGACTCACAATAACTCCTCGCCGGCTTCGATGCCGAGTGACGCAAGATTTCGATATGATAGAAGGTAATAAGAGCTAATACCGTATCACAAACGAAGGCATTTTGACACTCTCGGCTAATCGCGCCCTTGTGATAGAAATATTATTCAGTAGTGTAAAAATAAAGATAATTATGATACGGTTACTTAATAGTCGATTGTATCATCGCGAAAATAATTAATTAGAACTCATTTGTTTAGGATGGATTGGCACAATGGCTGGAAAGAGATCTTCAAGCGGGTTTGCCCCATACCACCGCTGGTTCGGTATTCCCAAAGAAAATCGTCCACCCACTTATTACGAACTGCTGGGCATTGCGCCTGAAGAAATGTCGCCTCAGATCATTGAAGCCGCCGCGGAGCGCCAGGCCGATTTTATACAACAGTTTGAAGCAGGCGAACATGCCGAAACGGCTCATAAAATCCAATACGAAATCCAGGAGGCGAAATTCTGTCTGCTGGATTCTCAATTGCGAAGCGATTACGACAAACGACTTCGGAAACGAAAGAAAAGAGGAAGCAATAAGCATCGCAAAAAAGGGGGAGGAACTCCTGAATTTTCTTCAAGTGGCTCACCCGTTGGAGAAGGCACAGGGTTTGTCAGCCAATATTTAGGACTTGTCTCAATCTTGCTGGTTGCATTTCTGGTGATGGCAACGGCAAGTTTCTTTCTTCCCTGGCAAAAAGTGATGTTCAATAAACAGGCAGAAAATGAAAAGGGCGCGCCAGCGATCCCAGCGGTACCCAAAAAAGCTGTGAATCCGAATCTCCCAAAGGCGGCGAATCCGAAGCTACCTCAGTCAGACAAAGCCAAGCTGCAAACAGAATGGATCACTCTGTTTAACGGCAAAGACCTTACCGGTTGGACGGTGGCAGGCGACTTGAAATGGTGGAAAATTCAGAATGGAGAAATCTATACCACTCGTGGAAAAACCAAACGAGGGCCGGTAGAATGTCTGGTGACAAATCAGGAGTTTGCTGATTTTGAATTGGAGTTGGAATATAAATTGTCGCCTGGTGCAAATAGTGGCATTATGATTCGCAAACCTGCACGCACGAAAACGAAACCCATTATCGACAGCATGGAAATTCAATTACTCGATGATGCCTTACCCAGTTTTTCAAAATTAAAATCCATTCATAAGTCGGGAGCCGTGTATGGTGTGATTCCTCCCAATCAGCAAGTATCCACGCCCGCCGGACAATGGCACCAAATGAGGGTCCGTGCAGATGGTCGCAGATTAGTCATTTCGGTCAATCAAACCAAAATTATCGATGCCAACATTGATGACTACGTTGCAAAGCACTTGGAAAAACCAGAATTAAAGCATCCTCGAGGCGTGATCGGCCTCCAAAAGCATAATGCCGGGGTTGTTCGCTTTCGGAATATCCGAATTCGGGAAATCTAACTTACGACGGCCAGATACCCTCGAAGCTGCCCGTGAACGAACGGTTCTTCATTTCTATCGGGTCAGAACATAATTGACGCGGAGAATATTTTCTTATTGGCACAGACAAAAAGATATTTTATGGTACCTGACTCCTTTAATATATGCCCTTTATGCCAGATATCAGGCGGGGCTCATTTCTATGAAGACGACCGCACTTATTTTCGCTGCCCGAGTTGTCAGCTAGTCTATGTGCCACCCGAACAGTTTTTGACATCACAGGCTGAGAAAGCAGTATACGACCAACATCAGAATTCTCCCGACGATCCTGGTTACCGTCGTTTTCTGGGACGATTGTTTGAGCCGATGTCACAACGCTTGCCGCTCAATAGTCGAGGACTTGATTTCGGATCGGGGCCGGGGCCGACTCTTTCTGTGATGTTCGAAGAGGCGGGGCACAGGATGGAAATTTATGATCCATTTTATGCTCCCGACACGAAATCACTGGAACATCAGTATGATTTCATCACTGCTACCGAAGTCTTAGAACACCTGCATCACCCACGAAGCGAACTGGACCAGCTTTGGTCGTGTCTTAAACCTAATGGTTCTCTGGGGATCATGACCAAACGCGTCATTGACCGTAAAGCCTTTTCAACCTGGCATTATAAAAATGACCCGACACATGTCTGCTTTTATTCGGTTGAGACTTTCCAATGGCTGGCGAACTATTGGTGTGCCACGTTTACGATACCAGAAAATGATGTCGTTGTTTTCACGAAGGGTCATACAGACGACAGCCATTAACATCGAAGAACCATTTTTTCACTCCAGGTTGAAATGAATGGCTCTGTTGACACATTTAATACGCGACAGGAAGTGCTTGACTATTGGGAAGAGGGTTGATCCCGATTGCATGCGGTCTGAACTGGTTTTGCGACAGAAGGCTTCGCGGAGGACCGGGTTCCGCCGTTGGTTGTTACGGTGTGTTGACTTGGCTGCGGGCATTGCGTTCGCTCCTGAATATGATGGCACATTGAACACACTCAGTATAAAACAGAAGTGAAAGTGTATTTTGTGGATCGCTTACGATACACTGAAACCATTAAACTCGCTGAAAATTTTGTCAAAAGGTACTAAGTACTTTGTAAAATTTGACTTGAAGAAAATGCGTGTTATGAGGCACATTTGCATCCTACAGGTTATACGCGGAAACAATTTATTTCCAAGATAGGTCATATCACCACCCATGAATATCAATAAAACTTTTATTTTCAGCCTCAGCTTAGCGCTCTCCACTAGCCTATTCGCGGGTGCGGCTATGTCCGCGGAGATGCTTTTCAGCGAGAGTTTCGAAGATACGAATCTGAATCAGCGCAAATGGTATGACGGGAAAAAGTTCCGGATTGTCGGCGACGCTTGGGCTGGGCGGGGCTGCATCGAATATGGATGGCTTGATGGGGGCTCACAGCCAACGGTCTCATCCGGTGTCCGGCGTTCAATCGAACCGACCGACGAGGTCTGGTTGCGTTTCCATCTCAAGCTCTCGAAAGACTGGGGGTGGACTGGAAGAAATTATCATCCATTTCATGACCACCGAGAACTCGAAGTGGCATGGGCCAGCACGTAGTCACCTCACGCTCTACATCGAACCAGTGAACGGTAAGCTGCGCCTCGCGGCCACGGACATAAGGACACTCGTCATGGCCTGACCCAGGGGCCACTCAAGGGTGGCTACAACGGGCTGTTCTACGACAGCCGCGAGAAACTATTTACGGACGACAAGTGGCATTGCATCGAGGCATGCTTCAAACTCAATACCCTGGATTTACAGAACGACCGGCCCAACCGGGACGGCATCGTCCGCGGTTGGTTTGATGGGAAGCTGGTGGTCGAGCACACCAACGTTGTACTCCGCTCGACCGATTTTCCGGCGATGAAATTCAACCAGTTCCTGATGACGCCTTACTTCGGCCCCGGCTTACTGCCCCATGCACAGAAGCTCTGGGTTGATGAGTTGGCCGTGAGCACAAAGCGGCTGGCTCCGGTGGTAGGCAAGGCGCCCGCCGGAGGGAAGGTCTCAGACAAGTGAGCTGTTTCTCGAAACAGGCTCTG
>NZ_CALEMX010000533.1 GCF_937910335.1 uncultured Gimesia sp.
CTTTATGAGGATAATCCTTTGCTGTTAATCCTTCAGGGATATCTGGTAGCCGCTCCCAGAATGAACACTTCTCATTCTTCTGATTTTGGATTGCCCAGATCGAACCGTCATCACATAACGCAACAACTTCGCTTTTTTCAGAATATTCTTCATAAGTTGAAACAGAAATCTGAATTGGCCTTGGCATTCACTCACTCCTTTGAAAAAACGAAACGGTAAAAGAGCTGGGTAGCTCAACTCTTAACTCAGCATTAGCATCTGGTTGGTATTGGTAAATTGCTATCCAGGGTACTGGCATCGTTCCTAAATATGCCATACTCTAAATGTAGCTCTGCTCGAATCAATCTAACCTCTCCTTTTTCTGGGTTATGGTTTTCGTCATCAATTTTCGTTTCGAATAATTGTAATAGTTGCCGAATAATTGCAGCTCGAAATACAATTATTCGGAGGCCAAAAAACACTAGAGGTATAGAGTTAAAATGATAAATGTAATATATAATATGAATATTTGTAATAATTGTATCCCTGTTTCATATCTCTGTTCTTCTCTCTTTATAGCCCCTTTAAAGGTGGGTGCAATTATTACAATTATTACAAGTATTTGATTTTTCAGACCGCAAAGTACCTAGTTGCTGATTTAGTCACCGTGTCTTCTATCTTCTCCCAAATGTCACCGCCCTCTTTAAGGGTTGCGATAATGTCGTCACGCTCTCTTACCCTGAATCCTCTGGTCTTGCCGATAAGGCCAGATTTGGTGATTCCTTTTTTGCCCGTAGCTTTGATGGCTCGTAGCACTTTCTTACCCATCGCATCAAAAAGATTCTCAGCAACCCAGTCTGAGGCTGTGAAGATTATTTTGCGGGTCAAATGCTGGCTCACCTCGCAAGCCCACTCAGCCGCCGACATATTCACACGCGGGCCTTGCGTGTTCTTTGAGCAAGCATAAATCAAAGCGAGCTTACGGGCTTTCTCAACGGTTCTTGTCCACATTGAGGAAATCATCTCGTTGTCGGTCTTGCGCTCGTTATAAGCGATCTCATCCAGCTGTTGGAAAATATCTTCTGCCTCCGAATCATATTCCACGATATAGGGTCCAGGATGCTCATTCGATAAGTTCCCACCAGGATTGAATTGAAACCATGTTCTAGCAAACGCTTTTATACTTGATGGCACATCATAGATTGCAACCTCTGTTGGTCTCGGGTCATGATCTGTCGATTCAAAGATCATCATTCGTGACAGAAAGCCATCTGTTAAGTTTTCCGCCGTCAATCCCTCATAGAGACTTTGGGGCACTGTAGTGCCATACAAGCACGCGTGAGGCTGGTCAATCGTTTTGCTTTTGTCAGGGTCAGCGTAGGCATCACCGATGTACAATGAATTCGAGCTTGTAAACAGCTTCATCAGTATGGTTGCGATGTTGTATAGATGCGGAGAACCACCAGCATTGCCCATCGTCTTGATCATTCGCCCGATTTCGTCGAGTTGCAGGAGTAGGCAATTTTGTTTTTCGACAGCACTGACAAGCCCGGCATGACTGGCCAAACCCTCTGGGCCAATCAGCTCTCCCGCTCCAGACTGGAATAAGATTCCCTTATTGACCTGTCTTGCCCGCTCCTTTCCGCCTCCCGACTTGCAGACACCTAAGCAATACACGTTGGTACGAGTTCCAAATCGATCAGAAATCTTTCTACCCGTCAAAGTGCCAATCAAGGTGATAGCAGCGGCCAACGCTAAAACCGGTTGAGGCTTGAATGCTCCATCAAGGTTGTACTTCATTACATCACCGATAAAACCCGGCACATTTAGCAACTCTTCGGGAAACGGTCCCGGATCGGGAAGCGACTTCTTTTTCTCAACAAACTGCTCACCAGTACCGCGAACGTAGCCCTCTCCGGCTTGGTCAGGCTCGTATTTGGCAGCATTCTCGGCGATCTTTTCAATCGCTCTGACAGTGCCCGGCTTCTCACATCGTTCACGATTCATTACTTGTAGAGCTGCATTGATTTCGTCATAGGAAGAACCATAATTCCGCATCAAGCAGCCAAACCGAAACAGCGTATCATGCTGAGTTCCGTGCTTGATTGGGTTACCTTTACCACCTAAATCAATTCTGGTTTCTGAAGCCTCTTTCAGATTGTCAACAATCCAACCAGGGGCCTCTGTGAGACTCTCAAGCGGTTCATTCAACTCGTAGGACGGAAGCCACTCGTAAGCGTTAGAGCCAATCTGGGAGGGAGGAGCGATGATGTAACCGCCATCTGCCCTCGTATCAACTTTAGGGGCCAGTTTGCCCGTCGTGTTCTTGAATTGAGCGTTTACGGGTTGCCTGAAAATGAAATGCCGACCACCACTTGGTGTTTGAGACATGGCACCTGTTGATAGGCTTTCCATAATCTTTGGATCAGACAGCCACTCGTTATCAGAGCCGTCGATATCAACGACCAGAAGCCCGTTGGTAGAAATACCAATATTGGCAAACTTGGTTTTTTCCCACCATTCAACGATTTGATCTTCGTCGGTCGTTGCATCGAGACAACCATGTTCGGTGAGGGGCTTCTTGTCTCCCCGAGAACAGGGAAAAATAGAGTAACCCAGATTGGCATATTCGATTGCTGCTTGTAAAAAAGTATCGTGGGCAGTTGTGCCGCTTTTCATGTCATTCCCAACAAAAAAAATCAGAATTAAGTAATTTTCGTGATAAGCAAATCTCCTAAATACGATGACTACCGAAAGCTATTTTGGATCCAAAGCCCGGCAGCCATCGTATCGTTGGGAATACGCTTATTTGGTTCTATCCGTGAACCACTCTATTTTGATGTTTGAATTTTTTGTCCCTGTCGGTCACCAGCACTTTCAGAGACCATGCTTTGAGATTATTGCTACGCGCCCCGGATGGCAGCCAGCCCCCCTTCGTGCATCTCAGCCATGTGTTTATTCAGCACTCCAGTGTGACGGCAATGAGCACACTTCTTGCCACCACACCAGCCACAAATAGCAGCTGGCTTTACGATGTTCACAGAAGCCTTGAAGTTGTTTAGCGAAGTGTGGATGTCCTGTTGTCGGTTTTCGTCATGCCAACCCCCGGCCCCACCTTCAGGAAGCTTGTCGACCGCTTTTTTCAGCTTCGTAATCAGAGATTGAACCTCTCGATAGGGTGCCTGCATTTCCTTTAGGTGATGTTCGGTCACAACATCAGAGGCAACAACCGGTTCCTCTACCGTGTCGTACCCGCCCCACTCGCTTGGGTCGAACGATGTACCGCCCGACGGCTCACCCCGTCCCATTGCACGGTCGAATTCTGCTTGCTGCTTTTCCGCTGGCAGCTTGGCAATTTCGACAATCTTGGTTTTGCTCAGTTTCTTATTAGCAAGAATCTCGTTTTTGGTTTCCGGCCCGACATTCTCAGTGATGGCGTCAACGGCATCTTTAAAGTTTGAATCACGCCTCACCTGCTTTGGACTTTTGCCAACTTCTTCAGCAATTATTTCGTCGGTTTTCTTCGGGCGGTCATTATGACCACCCGAAGTTTTTGTTTGCCTTTTGGGCTTTTTGAGATTTTCTTTATCGTCCTTCTTCTTATCTTGGTATCGTTGGCCAATTAGATACGACCGTTGCTTTCCATCAAGGTTCCGCCGACCGAGCTGGTTGGCGATAATCCAGTTGTGAGCAGCTTCCCGGTTTTCAAACTCCATCAGCTTGATTTTTGGTGGACCGATTTTCTCACGTAGTTCAGCAGGAAGATTGTCCCATACGTCCAACCGATTATGCCCATCGACTAATTCCAATTCCTGCTCCCACACAATCACAGGATCGCGGAATTCACCGTCTTTAATGATGTTGTCTTTGAGCCGCCTCAATTCGTCGTCGAGCAGACCAGGACAGAGCGTTTTAAAATCTTTGTCTATTTTGATATCTGTAATTTCGAATTTGCCAGCGATGGCGTCAACACCTGTATCAGTTTTTGAAATCAATAGAATGTCATCCTTGCTGAGTAGGATCTGAAACAATTTAAGTGATTAAAGAAGTCTCCGACGCTGGCCACTGGTTTCACACTCACCCAGTGGCCAGCCATAACTACACAAAGCCCATAAATCATGAAGCGGTGATGTTTTTACCATTGGCTTCAGCGGTAAGTTGCCTGTCGATAAACGCTAGAAAATCAGAACCTCGCACATATTTGCGGCTTCCTATCTGGACAGTTTGCAGCCCCTTTTTCACAGCTTGACGCATCGCGTGCGTACCTAAGCCGGATAGACTTTTAAATTTATCCAGTGTGTATACCGCACCGGATTGAATCATCGTGGGTTCCTCAGTATGAGGCATAAGACTTCCTTTCAAAAACATATTGATTGCCCGACATTCGCCAACTCTTCACTCGTGCAATCAACCGTACCACACTTTTAGAAAATGAATAGATCGTTAAATCGGAATCCGATTTTCCTGTTGTGTCAGAATGAGTTCTCATAAATAACATCAGTTCGGACCTGCCCACACTTACGACAGCGAGTCTGTTTACTGCGTGACTTGTTATAAGGCATGTCATCGGGAGCTTTCCCGGAACCAGGCCTGGTTCTTACATCCCAATATCCAGACCTGTCCGTTGATAGACAGACTGGGCATCTCGACTTGGCAATTCTCACAATTACCGGTTGCTTTATTGTTTTTGACCCTTTGGGTCGCCCTAGCTTGGGCTTTGATAATGTAGCAGTCGTCATTAATTGCATCCTCAGCAAAAAACGAAACATAAACCGGGCGCAACATGACCCCGGTAAGAAGAATTTGTACGGCTTCACTGAATCGTTTCAGGAGCGCACTTTGTCAGTCATCCGAAACTGTCTTAGGCAAAAATCATCATATTGATTAACCTGATTAAAAAGTCGCAATCACCTCCAGCGGATTGCACGCGGCCACCACCCAGGCGGACATGGAAACCATCACCAACGCGCTTAGATTACGTCTGTACGGTCTCTGGCGATGTTATGTGGTCAATGAAGTCTTGACCAAAGATGAAACAGCGTCGGCCCAATTTACGAACCAACAAGCCGTTTTTGCGAGCAGAATCTAAGGCAACCCTCCGAAGCCCCGTTACCGCCATGAATCGTTCAAGAGTGTAGGCCTTGCCACACTCGATTTCTCCCAGCACCCCTGCCTCTTTTTTCATAAAGCAGAATCCTTTCAAATAGCATATAAATCGTGTTCAACCCCCAAGGGAACACCTCAATATAATTTGGATATGCTGGCAGTCAATACTAAATGTTGAGAATCAGAAAATATTTTCGATGCGTCGATTCTTGTTGGGATATGATGTGATATGCGGGCTTATGAATGTCAGTGAATGGCTATGTTTGTCGCTTCATGAGGCAATAAAACCTTGACTAATCGCCAATATGGCACTCAATAACTGCCAATCAGCAAGTTAGAAAACCTAAGCACGGATTGCACATGTGCCGTTTTGAGACCTGAAAAGGAATCGGGGAATGCCTTTGTAAAGGGGCGGAATGGAAAGACCAGGGATATCTTTTCCGGGTTCTTGCTCTTAGGTGTCAAGCAGGCCGTCAAGCACCACATGACTTGTAAGCCCGAGCTGTTAGCTTATTTACCTTTGATGTCAGAAAGTGCTTTAGCGAGATCGCGTAGCTCCTCAATATACTTGAGGTCGAAATCATTGGTCTTAATATCAGAGAAGCTCGACGCTCGGTCAATATTCCAATGTTGAAACACCTCCTTAAGCTCACTCCACTGCACATCGGCTCCAAAAGCACGTAAGTAAAATTCGCCAAATGATATCGCATGATTGCGATCAGAACATTTCAACGCTTCAATCATAAAACTTCGACCGAGTGTGAATGAGTATTTAGCACAAGCGATCAGAAGGCCAATGACGACAAGACTCTTGATAGCAAGTAAGGTGGGTTCAACCCACGATGTACTTGTCGATCCAGTAAATGTAACAAAACTAGAAATAGAAAAACCGACACCAGCTACCAGTGTAAGAAATCCGATTATATACCAAGCATTCGCTGCAAATCGATTCGAGGTCTCCCTGGCATTGAGTGCCTCGATTGCATCCTTAATGAAATCGGCTGCATTTGCCTCAATTCGCTCTTTTGTTTCAATCTGCTTCTTTTCCTCTGCTGCTCTCCTTCCAGCTAATGCAGACAAGGCCCGTTCGATCTGGGATGCTATAAATTCAACATCGCCGTCCCGAGAAACAATTGATTGTATATGGCTGAGAATTGGTGGAATGGAAATATTACCAGTTATAACCGGAATTAGGGTCATGTCTCCTGATTCGGCGTAGGCAAGTGCTGCGCCGATCTCCGAAATGACAGGCTTAGAAGATTCAGAATTCTCTGTCCAAAGAATTACGAACGCATCGGATTTTTTGAGTGAACTGGAAAGTGTTTGACGCCAATCCGATCCTGGGGAAAGGGTTTCAACATCGATTGAGATCGAGTGCCCTTGTTCCGCCAGCGCTTCGGCCAAAGCGAGAGCTAAACTTTTGTCAAGGTGATGGTAGGAGATGTAGATTGAACTCATGTAGTGTGTCTGTTCTGTTGATATAAATTATTGTTGCTATGAGCTGGCTATAATTTGCTCTTGCTTTAGCGATGGCGGTAACGGCATCAGTGAAACCGGCTAGGAAACCCTTTCTCCTAGCATATACCAGTCACCTATCCAATCCGAAACATTAATGCACGCCTGCTACAATCCATGCTACCAAGTGTGCACAGGCAGTCAATGACTTTGCTGGAACCTGAGAGAGGGGGCTTTTGGGACTAAATAAGACAGTAACGAATGAATTCAGGCCAGAAGATTGAGTAAATCCCAGCAGTGGTGAATCTATTTCTAGAGGAAAACTGCCGAAGCTAAAAACATGAATTTTAGGTAAATTTAGAGAAAAATATGGTAAGCGTTTAGAGTTTTTAGTATACAATAAATACATTCGTATAGACAGCCAGTGCAATCGTGCCAGAAAGGAAGCAGCAATCATGACAGTCACCAATTACCTTTGGGACGAAGACAGCTATCTTGAAGAATATGACGAAGTCGGGGCAACTACTGCAGCATACACGAATGAGCCTACAGAGTTTGGTAGTGTAATCAGTCAGCACAGAAATTCTGACACGAGTTTTTATCATTATGATACGCAAGGTTCCACGCAACAGATGACCGATCAAAGCGAAAATGTGACTGATACATTTTCATATGATTCTTGGGGTAATGAAGTTGCTCGTACTGGAACGGCTGAAAATCCATTTCGGTACATTGGTGAATTTGGCTACTACCACGATGATGAAACGGATTCATATTATATCCGGGCTCGCGTTTATAAACCTATGATCGGACGATGGCTATCAGTTGACCCTCTAGGCTTCATCGCTAGTACCAATCTTTATGCATATGTACAAGGTTCTTCTGTTAATTATATTGATCCGTCTGGACTAGTTGAGGTCGCTTTTGATCCCAAAGATGCTCACTCACACCCATGGACTATATTTACTAAACCTCGCGGTGATGATTGGCTTGGGTATACTGAAACAGTACGAGAAAAGATCTCTTGCAAATGCCAAGAGTGTTTTTGTCATGAATTCGAAGTTAAATGCTCAGTTGATCTAGCATATAAGATATATATAAAAAGAAATAATCGGACAACAGTTATAACACACTTCATTCCAGTTGTAGTTTATAATCATGAGCAACGGCATGTAGAGAATATGCGGAATTTTGTTAATAACATTCTCGTTCCTATACTGGAAACATATGAACGTCCATGCCTGACATCTATTGATGAAAAGGAATGCCAGGATTTAGCTGACAGAGGAACTCGCCAAGGGCAAAGGCTTTATGCGAGATACGATTTAGAAGAAACAAGACATGAATCTGACTTTTGGAAAAATACTCCGCTATGGAAGTGGTATAATTTCCCGGTCCTTGGTCACATGCCGCCGCCGATTTCTAGAGAGAACTAATTTTTTGATCTAAAAATTTATTTAACATTCGTTTTTCATAATAATGCTTGTGTTTTTTTTGGTGTTTTAGGTATTAGTAATTATAGTTGTGATCTATGAATATATGTTTGATCTGGAAAAAACAGACAAGTGAGCTGACAAACACTATGATTTCAAGATGTTTGTTGGTAGCGATCTCTATAGTTGTTATAATTGCAGGGTTTGCTTGCACAAACACAAATAAGCCTTCAGATAAACAGGGAGCAGCAGATCTTCAAAAAACGAACGAAATCAGCCCAATACAAAGCAACGCTCTTACAGATACTGATCTCGCGTTAATAAGTAAAACACTCGCCAAAATATCATCTACTCATAGTGGTATTCCACATACTCTTAATCCATTGACGATGAAACTTGATCAACCAGTGGCTAATGAGAAAGGATGGACATCTTCTATAGTAGAACGAGTTACAAATTTCGTTGACGAATCTTCAGCGATTAGTCTTTGTGAAAACAACTCGAAGAGTCATAACCTGATTGGACAGTTACAAGAACTGTATGGATTTAAATTTCGAAAGAATGTAACCGTCGACTTAAAGACTATTATGGAAGCACCGGGGAAAGACACAAGCTTTCAGGTTTCCTTGAGTGTCCCAGGTTACTCTAAAATGAAAGATGTGGCCGTGATACTGACTACTATAAGAGGATTTGGTAAAATGGCGGGGGCTTATTGTAGTGTTTTCATCCTAGAACGGCAGCAAGATGAATGGAGTGTGATAAACGAGCATATTCTGCAAAGGGAGTAGATTGTTTATTACGAGGAAATCACTTCATCCATCCTACTAATAATTGATTAGCAGTTTTCTGTATAGTCATACCAACTCTGGAAGTAATACCTGCCAGTAGTATAAAACCTTTTTTAATCATATAGCAGAAAGGCTCATTTCCCAGTGTCACCGAAAACGTCACCAACACCCGCATCCAATCGCCAATCAATCACTCATTAGCGAGTAACCAATCAAAAGGAAAAAACACCAATCGCCTGTGTTTATAGCGATTGGTGTTTGATTAATTATCGATGAGTGTTTTTGCCAGCTTTAGGAAAGCATTGCTCTATTCAACTGAGCTACGGGGGCTTGTGATCTGCCGATTAGGATGTCGATTTATGATGAATCGTAATTCGTCGATCTAAAGCAAAGTGCCCACTCAAATTTCGATTTTACCGTGCCTCTTGTGTTCATAGTATACTCTTGATTATTGAAGATCATATATTTAGAATATGTACAATGTGTTCTTATGACACGTGCTTGCTAAGATGGTGCACCCTATTAAACAGTTATTATCTATTCAAATTTTGGATTTGCAATCAGATTTGGAGTTCCTTGTCATACGGAATTTTTCTGATGTCCCGATTTTCTGAAATCGTATTAGACCATGCAGTACGTCCTCGGAATTGGGGAAAGTTGGATTCTCCAGAACGGGTTGGGGTCTCGGGAGTACCGGGCCAAGGCAAGTATTTGGTTTTCTATTTAATGACAGATGGAAAAAAGATTACCAAAGTCGGATTTCAGTGCCATGGATGCGGAGCAACAATTGCCGCTGGATCGGTTCTTGCAGAGATGGTGGTTGGTTTACAAATTTCAGAATGTCTTAGTATCACGGGAGAACAACTGCTTACTGCTCTGGGAGGGTTACCGGCTGATAAACGACATGCCGCCGGATTCGCTCTGAAAGCGCTTCAAGGGGCTCTTACTTCCACAACTTAATAACACATCTGATTGATACCTTTCCCCGTCCTATACTCATTTCCTTATGGGGTTTCTGATGTCTGACCTTCGACCAACGATTGCAATCGGTCCCAGATATTCTGGAATTGGTTCCTGGGAATGGGTAGGTCAGGATATGGCAAATGAGTTAGAGAAGCATTTTCGAATTGAAATCTTCTCTGATCGAATACCAGATTGCGATCTCGCGATCATCGTCAAGTATGATTTTTCGCAAATCATGCAATCTACTGATCCGATGATACCAGTAATCTATTGCCCCATTGATGGCTATGGTTCATCGAGTGATATCGATAGAGATGGTCCGTTGTTGTTTCGATGCCAACGGATTATTTTGCATTCGGAATCGCTCCGTAAATATTTCCTACCTTATGCCTCTGTGGAATTTATAGATCATCATGTCAAATTCTACTCGTCTCAGAGCTCCGGTGTTAACAAGGAAGGTCCGATATTGTGGACAGGTCTCCGATCAAACCTACCACCCTTAATCGAATGGCTCAATCTAAATCCATTGCCTCGGGATTTATGGATTCTGACCAATCTTGATGGGGGACAAGAGTCTGTCGCACCATCTTCTCTTGGAATCACATCGGCAAATAATATTCGTATCGAAGCCTGGTCTCCCACTAAGCATTTCGAATGGGCAACCCAATCAGGGGCAGCCATTGATATTAAAGGAGATGATTTTCGTAGCCGACACAAGCCTCCCACAAAAGCCTTTGATAGTCTAGCGTCGTTTCTTCCGTTGGCTATGAATCAAGACAGTAATAGTGTGAAGCATTTGGCTAAACTTGGATTTGATGTTGCTACTCCCGAAGATTCTGATTATTGGTTTTCAGATGAGTATCGTGAGGAAGCTCAGCGGTTTGGAATAACCATTCGAGAACTTAACTCACAGGAACGTGTCGGTATGCGTTTCAAACAAATCATTGATGAAGTAATTGACGAATCAAATACTCGTTCAATACAAGTATTATTACCCAAAAATCTGCAGGTCAACCAGATTCAAGATCAACGTACAGAGATTGCAGTTGATAATTTAGACTTGCAAGTCAATCAGAACCCTACAGATGCTGTAAAAAAAGTTGCTGTCGTAAGCTTTCTCTACAATTGGCCCTCAACGGGAGGGGGAAACATACATACAACCGAGTTGGTCCGTTTTCTGGGTGAAGCGGGTTATGAAGTGTTACATTTTTATCCTCGATTCGATCCTTGGAATATAGGTCAAGTCAATGATACAAGTCCGATAGAAAGCGAATGCCTGGAATTCTCATCCGATGAATGGAGAGCAGATCTTATTCGGCAACGGTTTCAGAAAGCTGTTGTCCAGTTCGATCCAGATTGTGTGATCATCACTGACAGCTGGAACTTCAAACCGCACTTGGCTGATGCACTAAAAGAGTACCCCTGTTTTTTACGAATGCAAGCTCACGAATTACTGTGTCCACTTAACAATCTGCGACTCTTACCGAGCCGAGAATTTGGGCTTTCCCTCTGCCCTCACAATCAACTGCAGCATCCTTCTGTCTGTTTTGACTGTCTGACCAGAAACGGGTCTGGGCAACTCCATCAGTTAGAGCGACAGCTAAGCGCTGTGGGATCTGATGAATATCATGATCTCTTATGCCGATCCATATTGGATGCCGAAGCAGTCCTGGTTCTCAATCCGACTCTCGCTGAGTCTTATCGTGCAATCGGTGCTTCAGTAGAGGTTGTTACATGGGGTATGGATCAAGCACGATTCCCCTGGCCTCTTCCTGAAGAACAGACTCCCGCAGAAATCAATCCTGACAAAACCAGCATTTTATTTGCCGGATTGACTGAAGAACCTATCAAAGGTTATGCGGTCCTATTGTCAGCTTGCAGGCACCTGTGGCAAGAGCGTCAGGATTTCGAATTGATCGTAACTTCCGATGCCCCTCAACAATCAGATCCGTTCGTGCATTATATTGGGTGGAAGTCCCAGGAAGAGCTTCCAGTCTGGTTTCGTCATGCAGATATTTGTGCTGTTCCCACAATTGCCCCTGATGGCCTCAGTCGGACATCAGTGGAAGCGATGGCCAGCGGTGTGTCAGTGATTGCCAGTCAGATTGGTGGGCTGCCATATACGGTTGAGGAAGGTGTCAATGGCTGGTTATGTCGACCGGGTGATGTAGCAGACTGGATCAATCAATTGCGAAATGTAATGGATCAACCGGATCAACGAAAAAAGTACGGACAAGCAGGCAGGAAAATATTTGAAGAACGATTTACCTGGAAAACTGTGATTGAAAACTCCTATCGACCACTATTCAACAAAGTAAAACTGAAGCAACGAGTTATAAATGCTCCATAAACTCCAACTGAGGTAATTAGTCATGGCTCATCCCGCTCAGCAGGAATTTTGTCGAGAAGTCAAACAGAAATATGGTGACTTTTTCTTAAACACACGCGTGTTGGAAATTGGTTCTCGTGATGTTAACGGGTCTGTACGAGAGGAATTCGATAATTGTACTTATACCGGAATCGATGCAGAGTCAGGTAATGGTGTCGATCAGGCCTGTTTGGGACACGAATTTGAAGCCCCTCCTGAATCATTTGATGTTGTGTGCTCGCTAGAGACGTTCGAGCACGATCCCCATGCTCCACAAACCGTAGCCAACATGCTCAAACTCTTACGGCCAGGCGGTTTGTTTTTTATGACCTGTGCAGGAGAAGGTCGGAAAGAACATGGAACAAGACGCACAGGACCACTCTATGGTCCTGATGAAAATTATTATCAAAATGTGAGTCTTGCAATGTTTCTCGATTGGGTTAAGGCAACTTCCTTTGAAGAGCTTTATCTTAGACATAACAAAGCAGTCAGCGATTTATATTGTTTCGCCATCAAAGCGCAATGATTCGAATTCAGCGAGGTAATACATGACTATCAACCGAATCGCTCTCATTTTCGATAATCAGGCCCGTCCTGAAACAACGGGGTTTTACTGTCGACGTGCTCTGGGAAACTTCGTTGAAGTAGAACACTTCCTGCCGGGAGAAGTATCAGAGATCCCCGTCGGAAAATTCGACCTGTTTCTCAATATTGATGACGGATTTCAGTATCACTTACCCGATCATCTCAGACCTGCCGTGTGCTGGGTAATTGATACCCACATGAATTTTGAATGGTGTCTGGAAAAAGCAGCTCGCTATGATTACGTTTTCGCCGCTCAAAAAGATGGAGCGTTGACCTTGCAAAATAAGGGAATCGAATCAGCTCACTGGTTACCATTGGCCTGCGATCCAGAAATTCATCGTCCTTATCAAGCAACGAAACGATTTGATTTTTCCTTTGTTGGCAATCTGGTTGGCTCGGAACGGTGTGTCTTACTGGAGTCTCTGACTCAAAAGTATCCTGACAGCTTTGTTGGCCAAAAATACTTTGAAGAGATGGCCCGTATTTATTCTGCCTCACGCCTCATCTTCAATCGCAGTGTCAAAAATGATGTCAACATGCGTGTATTTGAAGCATTGGGCTGTGGTGGACTCCTTTTAACGAATGACCTTACAGAAAACGGCCAGCCTGAGCTGTTTACAGATGGGGAACATCTTGCGACCTACAATTGCCCTGAAGAGCTGTTTGACAAGCTGGAGTATTATCTCAAACATGAAACAGAGCGAGACAAGATTGCCCAACAGGGACTTGGATTGGTCGTCTCCCGGCACACGTATCAACATCGAATGAAAATCCTGCTTGCTTCGATTACTAAGTCTCAATCAAAAACTAGCATCTCGATGAGTTCAACTCATTCTAATGTCAATCCCATACCCCCAATAGAAACCACTCAGCCGAAATTTCAAATCTCATTACCGGACAAATCCGTTTCCGCTTGTCTCCTTTCCTGGAAACGTCCAGATAATATTGCACAAATTGTGACGGACTTAAGACACTATCCCTTCATTGATGACATCCTCGTCTGGAACAATAATCCAGAAATCCATTTAGAAATTGAACTGAAGGGAGTACATGTTATTCAATCTGACAAGAACCTTGTGACATACGGACGCTTCTTGTGCGCACAGCGTGCCAAGCACTCTACTGTTTACACTCAAGACGATGATTGCCTCGTACACAACATCCCTGAGCTGTATGAGTCCTTCCTGGCGTCTCCGGATCGGATCGCTCATGGACTGAAACACCCACACCTGTTCGAAAACGCCAACAACTGTTTTGGCAAGTCGCAAATGGCATTAGTAGGCTGGGGTGCTTTCTTTCAAAAGGAGTGGGTTAACAAGCTTGAAGCCTATAAAGCCGAGTTCGGAGAAGATGAGCTTCTAATCAGGAAAGCAGACCGGATATTTTCTCTACTCTTGAACCGGCGACATCAATCGCAGTTAGCGAATGTTACCGACCTGGAGGGGGCAAGCGGAGCAGAAGCCCTTTCCGTTCTGGATGACCATTTGGAAATGAGCGACAGAGCAGTTCGAAGAGCGCTTTCGATTCTACAAAATGGTTCTGAGATCAAAACTGCCAACACCAATGATTCAATCCCGACGTCGAAACAGGATCGTCAGTATTTCGAATTTCCACGACCGGAAGTAGTGGCCTTGATTCCCACATCAATACGAAATGTACTCGATTTAGGATGTGGAACGGGACGTCTGGGTGAGTCGGTCAAACAACGTCAGTCGGCAAATGTAACAGGTGTCGAGTTGGATGGTTTTGCAGCAAACCTGGCCCTTAAACGCCTGAACCGAGTCGTTCAGCAGAACATTGAGGAACTTTCGAATGAGTTTGTAGAGAATGAGTTTGACTGCGTCGTATGTGCTGATGTTATCGAACACTTGAAATCACCAGAGCAGACTTTAAACAAAATCGCCCACTGGTTAACTCCGGAAGGAACGATTGTTGCCAGCATTCCCAATGTGAGAAATCAGAGTGTTCTGGCCGGGTTGATTGAAGGCAACTGGACTTATGAACGAGCAGGCCTGTTAGATCAAACTCACTATCGATTTTTTACTCGTCGCGAAATCGAAAAACTTTTCTTTCGTGCAGGATTTCAAATCGACAAGCTTCAAATCGTACCGGGGCCGGGTTTTCAGGAATGGCAAGCACAGGGCTATCCTGGAAAGATCCAAATTGGCAATTTGCACATTGATGGTCTCCCCCCAGAAGAAGTGGAAGAGTTTTATGCCTATCAGTTTTTAATCACCGCCACAAAGCGGCCTCAACCCGATTATGGACTGACTTCGATTATCATTGTGACGCATAACCAACTTCCTTATACACAACAGTGTATTGATAGCCTGAGAATGCGAACGGATGAGCCCTATGAATTGATCTTAATCGATAATGCCTCAACGGATGGGACTCCCGATTACTTAAACACGTTAGCCGATGCTCGTGTGATCCTCAATTCAGAAAATCGTGGATTCCCTGCCGCCGTGAATCAAGGACTGGAAGTCGCTTCCGGAAAAAATATCCTGCTATTGAATAACGATACACTTCTGACGACTGGCTGGTTAAGCCGGTTATTGGCAAGGCTTCATTCATCGGCAGGCATTGGAATTGTAGGCCCGGTCTCCAATAATGTCAGTGGTCCTCAGCAAGTCCCTGTTTCCTATACCGATTTATCAAGTCTGGATGGTTTTGCCTGGGATTGGGGTAAAAAACATGACCAGCAATCAATGAATGAAGAGCGGCTGGTCGGGTTCTGCATGCTCATAAAACGCGAGATCGTCAATCAAATAGGCGACATGGATGAACAGTTTGGCATCGGCTGTTTTGAGGACGATGACTTTTGTCGGAGGGCAAACGCAGCCGGTTACCGAACTGTGATCGCTGTTGACTCGTTCGTGCATCACTTCGGCAGTCGCTCCTTTATTGGCTCGGGTGCTGACTTCTCGGGAATCATGCAAGAGAACGCTCAGAAGTACCAAAAGAAATGGCAACCAGAAATAAAACAACAAGAGCAATATCAAGCTAATTCTGATATTGAGGAGACCGAAGATCCGCATACACTCTCGCTCTGTATGATTGTGCGCGATAACGAGGACACCATTGGTCCCTGCCTGGAAAGTATTCGCCCTTGGGTAGATGAAATCATTATCGTTGATACTGGATCCATAGACCGCACTCCGGAAATCTGTCGCGAGTACGGCGCCCGTATGTTTGAATTCCCCTGGTGTGATGATTTCTCAGCAGCCCGTAATGAATCCATCAAACATGCTACCGGCAAATGGATTTTCTGGATGGACTCCGATGATACCATTACAGAAGAGTGCGGCAGAAAACTCAAAGAGCTGGCTGCACAATCCCACCCTGATCATACTCTGGGATATATCATGCAGGTTCATTGCCCGGGACCAGAGGGGGATGTGAGTATGACAGCCGTGGATCATGTAAAGCTCTTTCGAAATCTTCCAGAGTTACAGTTTGAGCACCGGATACATGAGCAGATTATCCCCGCCATCAGAAGACGCGGAGGTGAGGTGTCGTGGACTGATCTCTATGTAGTCCATTCAGGGTCAGATCATAGCATCGAAGGCAGGAAACGAAAGCTGGAGCGGGATTATCGTCTTCTAGAATTGGATAACAGAGAACGCCCCAACCATCCTTTTATTTTGTTCAATTTGGGAATGACCTACGCAGACGACGAAAAATATCCCGAAGCAATCAATTACTTAAAGAAGTGTCTGGAAGTTTCTCATCCGGAAGAATCCCAAGTTCGAAAGGCCTATGCGTTATTAGTCAACTCTCTTTCTCAAAATGATCAGTATCAGGAAGCCTGGGACTATTGCTGTCAGGGGCTAACCCATTTTCCCAGCGACAAAGAACTCCTGTTTCGACAGGCGATGTTACATCATCACTTTGGACGTTTGCTTGACGCAGAACAAACTTACCTGCGCGTGATCAACGAACAAATCGATCGCCACTTCACCAGCATTGATGTTGGATTGTGTGGTTATAAAACCCGGCATAATTTGGCCATCGTCTACGATGACATGAAAAAATCAGAACAGGCAGAAGAGCAATGGCGTCTGATTATTAAAGAAATTCCCACCTACACGACAGCCTGGAAAAGCTTGGGGGAGACGCTCATCAAACAAGGCAAGACGCGAGAAGCAAGTCAACACATCGAGCAAATGCAACACCAAGAGCATTTATGGTTATCAAGCCAGCTACTCAGCGCTCGATTAATGGAACATCAGGGTGAGACGGATCAGGCAGTTCAATTACTCAGTCAAATAAAAACAGAATGGCCTGATGAATTGGAACCAATACAAGAACTGTCTCGGCTATTATTTGAAAAACATTCACCGACTGAAGCCCTGAATGTCCTGAAAGAATTAAGCGAGAAAGATCCAAATGATGCAGCAACATTACACAATTTAGGAACGGCGTATTTGATTGATAAACAGTTTGACGAATCGATCAGCGTCTTTCACCGTTCTATTGAGCTCCGTCCCGAATCGGGCGAAACATGGTTGCTTTTAGGACACGCATTCAGGAACAGTGGTGATTCACTTCAAGCGAAATATGCCTGGCAAGAAACTCTGAAACACGCTCCTGATCATATGGAAGCAAAGCAATTATTGGCAGAGCATAGTAATACCACTAGCCCATGAGTGATGAATGACTTGATCATTTTTACTCCACTATTCTGATTATTTTTCCGTCATCGGTTTGATATAGCTTGCCGCAACTTGAACATTTAGACCGTCTGTCTTCAAACTGAAGTCGTAAACCGCATTCGCAGGTCCAATCGACTTGCACAGCTGGTACTCCAACAACCAAAGCATAAGCGGGCACATTCTTTGTGACCACTGCACCTGCAGCAATAGATGCCCATTTTCCAATGCGAATCCCACACACGATTGTGGCATTCGCACCAATCGAGGCTCCGTACTCAACTCGCGTTTGATGCTGATCTTCACTTTGCTTTCGAGGATATGCTGCACGTGGCGTCTTGACGTTCGTAAATACCATGCTTGGACCACAGAACACATAATCTTCCAGCACGACCCCTTGATAAACGGAGACATTATTCTGGATCTTCACATGATTTCCAATTTTAACGTCGGCTCCGACAAATACATTTTGCCCCAGATTACAATCCTGACCTATTTCAGCAGTCGACATCACATGAGAATAATGCCATATTTTTGTACCTGAACCGATCTTGGCTCCTTCATCAATATATGCGGATTCATGAATAAAACAGGTCATCTATTGCTCGTCTATTCTTGCGATTGAAATGAGGCTGAATTAATGTTGGTGCCGCTTTTACAGGACACGTACGAATTGTGTCAGCCAATTCGATGGCTGACCGGGCATCTTCAATTCCAAAACCACGACCGTTTAAGATTTCTTCATATGTTTTCGTATGTAGATCAGTAAAGCTATTCGAGAAATCGATTTCTTCGCCATCAATGGTCATCGAACGATAGGACGAGTGACCATTTTTACGAACATCTGGTGGCAGATCGTCTCTATCGATCGAGAGAAACCAACGAACTTTGGCTCTCTCTAAATAGAGCACACCTAACACCTTCTGCGATTCTCGTTTATAAACCTCGACATTTTGAATACTACCAAAGAGCCATATCAGTACATCGAAGAAATGAATACCGATATTCATGATGAGACCACCGGAGTGAGATTCTGAACCTTTCCAGGATCGGTGATACCAGGGGCCTCTGTACGATATGTAATTGAGGTCAATCTCTACGATGTCACAACTTGGAGGTGTTTCAAGTTGCGATTTTAGCTCAACAATTTTCGGATGATATCGTAATTGCATCACGGTATAGATTCGCTGTCCATACTCTTGCTCAAGTTCAGCGAGTGCGTCCAAATTCTTAGGGCTGATCACCAGTGGTTTCTCACAGATGGCATCCGCATGAATTCGCATCGCCAGTCGTACGTGAGCATCATGCAAATAGTTTGGAGTGCAGATACTGACATATCGCACGCGTTCATTCGTATCTTCCCGACGTAGTTTTTCCAGAAACCGATCAAAGCGCTCTACCTCTGTAAAGAATTTTGTTTCGGGGAAATACTGATCAAGAATTCCCACTGAATCATGGGGATCAATCGCTGCAATGAGTGAGTTGCCTGTCTCTTTAATGGCCTGTAAATGGCGAGGTGCAACAAAACCGGCTGCACCCATTAATGCAAAGTTTTTCATAGCAGGCTATCTAAAATTACAAATTTAAAATTATTGATTTACCAATAATTGATCCGCTAACAAAATTGACAGATCTTGTCTTTGATCGCGTTATCCTGTTTGGTTTTAATCTTGCAACTGCAAAAATGGAGCACTTAAAAACAATAGGTACATAAAGACAGAGCAAGTAATATACGTTTATGAATTATTGTTGTAAATCGGAATTATATTCTTGACAACTACTGGCAACAAACGCATACTCCGAAAAAGTAGTCCCACGTACATGCTGTAACGAAATCAGTTGTAATAGGATGTGTATTTTGGCTTTTCATCTCTCACATTTCGATGCACCTATTTTCTACAAGTGCATCAGTTTTAAGCTCTTAAATCGCTTCAAATTCACGTTTCAGTGACTCACTTGGTCCCAGTTGATTTATTGAATTCAAACTAGATTTTCTGCTTATTGTGCTGCTGAATGCTTCTCAATCACTTTTCTGCTGGATGGAACCACGTGACTGATTTCACGACTCATAAAATTGTTGATTCAGAGAGTGGCGTGTTACTAAAGGACTGTGACCACAGGTCCTCGATTACAGATCAGACACACTGCTTTTCTTGTCAGCATCCAAAAGTGACCAGTCTGAACGGTCTGGTAACACCTGAAATTTGTTTTGCCTGTAGTTTGCAATATCAGAAGCCGCAAACTTCCCTGTATGAAAACCCGAAAGCTATTCATGTCACGTTAACCACCTATAATCGCGCTCTTATGTTGAAGGATGTCTTGGACGACATTTACAAAACAGGGGAAGACTATCATCTAATGGTTGATGTTTTTGATGATGGGACTTCTGATGATCTCTCATTTCTTTCCAGATATCCCCTGCTCAGGCACTTTCGCCGACATCAAAATGGTGGGGTTCCTGCCTATTGTTATTTGATTCAATTTGCATTCAAGCAACTTTCCTCGATTGATGCCGATTATCATTTTTTTCTACCAGATGATGTCAGGCTGGTTCCCGAGTTCT
>NZ_CALEMX010000534.1 GCF_937910335.1 uncultured Gimesia sp.
ACCATTTCCTGTTTGTTGATTGTCTCAGCAAGCGTTTTTTATATTGCGGCATCATCGTTTGCAGAACCGCCGACTGCGGAAAAGGGTAAAGCGGTTCAAAATGAGAAATCAGTCGCTGGCAAGACTGCTACGAAAAAGAAGACTGCAGCGAAAAAGAAATCAACTGAGCAACGTCTGGTGACGGTTGAAGTGGCGCGTGAACGTGCGAAGCTGACACATAATCTGTATGCCTCTACTTTGGAGGCGATGCACCATTATTATTTCTTCAATGACAGGTCGTCTGTTCCGGCACGAGTGATGGAGGATATGTTTAAAGATATCGATCGCCAGGAGAATATCAAAGCAAAGTGGATTGCCGTGAATGCCAAGGTGATGAGCATCGATCATAAACCCGAGGGAGATTTTGAGAAGCAGGCTGCTAAAGAGATTGCAGCCGGTAAGCATGAATATGAGCGCGTGGAAAAAGGTGTTTATCGCCGTGCCGTTGCGATTTCTTTGAACAACAACGGGTGTCTGGGTTGTCACTTGGGATTTGGTGCTAATAAGAACAAGAAAGAGCGATTTGCCGGACTGGTGCTGACCATTCCCGTCAAGCAGGATTAGTTGGCTCGCTTGTGTATTCAATTAGATGTGCATCCGGTTAGCAGACAGATTTCGTCTTTTTTTCAACGACGGATTAGGATCGTCTGCCTTTAATCGTGGTTGAGTTGTCGGTTCGTAAGCAGAGTTCTAGAATGGAATGCAGTATCCGCTTGCTGGATTTCCGCCATTCACTTTTCTCGACCGATTAGGGATAGAGATGAAAATGCGCTTCTATTCGATTCTTGTCTGTCTGTTTCTTTTGCCAATTTCCTATACTGAAAAGGCGGAGTCAGCTGAAAAACAATATAACGTGCTGTTTATCATTTCTGATGATTTGACGGCCACCGCGCTCTCGTGTTATGGAAACAAAATCTGTCAGACGCCGAATATTGATGCAATTGCTGCTAAAGGAACGCGGTTCACGCGGGCTTATTGTCAGGCCACTTATTGTGGCCCTTCGCGGGCATCGTTCATGTCCGGTTATTATCCGCATGCGACTAAGGCTTTTGGTTATGTCAGCCCTCGATCTTATATCGGCGATCGTGCGACGTGGTCACAGCATTTCAAAAACAATGGCTACTACACTGCGCGTGTGAGCAAGATTTATCATATGGGCGTTCCCATCGATATTGAAAAAGGAAGTGATGGCACGGATGACCCTGCTTCGTGGACCGAGAAATTTAACAGCCAGGGGCCTGAATGGACGGCGGCTGGTGACGGAGAAACACTGGAAAACAATCCTGATGGTAAAAAACCTGCTGTTGGCGGGAATACGTTTGTTGTGGTTGAAGCAGATGGAGATGATCTGGTGCACTCCGACGGTAAGACTGCGAAAAAAGCAGTTGCGCTGATCAAGAAACACAAAGACGAGCCCTTTTTTCTGGGCGTCGGTTTTGTGAGGCCTCATGTTCCGTTTGTGGCGCCGCGTGCTTATTATCCGCCATTCAAGCCTTACAGCAAACATGTGCTTCCTGAAAAGGTGAAAGGTGACTGGGATGACATCCCCAGGTTAGGTATCAACTATAAAACCAGTCTCAACATGAAAATGGATTTGAGACGTCAGAAAAAAGCGGTCGGCGGTTATCTGGCTTCCGTGGCGTACATGGACGCACAGGTTGGGAAAGTGACGCAGGCTCTCAAAGAGGCTGGCATTGAAGATAAAACCATTGTGATTTTTACGAGCGATCACGGATATCACCTGGGTGAACATGATTTTTGGGCCAAGGTGAGCTTGCATGAAGAATCGGCGTCTGTCCCGCTCATTATCAGTGTCCCCGGAAAAAAACCGGCTGTTTGCCATTCTCTGACGGAACTACTTGATTTGTACCCTACGATTAGTAACTTGTGCGGTTTGGAAGTTCCCAAACGTATTCAGGGTAAAGACCTTTCGGCCTTGTTAGATGATCCCAGTGTCAGTGTGCGTGATACTGCATTCAGCGTTGCTCCACGTGGTAAAAAGCGACAGGCTTTCCTGCTTCGTGATGATCGCTGGGCTTATATTCAATATAAGGAAGATGCATCCGGGGGAATGGAGCTGTTCGATATGCAGAAAGATCCATTGCAATATACGAACCTGGCAATGAAGCCCGCTTTTCAAACCAAAGTTGCAGAATTTAAGCAACGCATGGCAGACAAATTGAAAGTGGTCCGCACCAATGATCTGGGACACACCTACTAAGTCGAATGCAGTTTGGTGAAACTTCAGAGGTTAATCCACGGGGATACTTTGACTCTTTCCCGTTTCTGATGCTTCATAAGCGGCATAGATGGTTCTTAAGACCTGGAGACTGTCGTGGCTGGTGAGCGTGGGTGGTTCTTTTTCCAGAACTGATCGGACAGCGGCATGTACACAGGGAGTGTAGCCGCGCGGTTGAATGGATTCTTCAAATTTATGAATGGTGCCCGGTTTGTCAGCATTGAGTGACCATTGCAAATGTTTGCCGGTTGTGTAGTCCATTTCCAACCAGCCTTTGGATCCCCATATTTTAATCATTGACTGCTTGCCCCGTTTGGTGAAGTAGCCTGATGTCATGGTACCGAGGAAGCCTTTGTCGAATTTCAAACTGAGGGCGACGGAATCTTCAACGTCAATCGGTTGTCCTCCCACATTGGTAACGAAGCCGCTCACGTCGGTAATTTTGGAATCCGTGATATACATTCCGAGATCGAGCCAGTGAATTCCCAGCCAGATTAGATGACCGCCGCCGGCGCGTTTTTTTTGTGCAAACCAACCGGCCTGATAGCCTTTACTCGTCAATCGCGTCTGGTCGGCAATGTAATTCAGTTGGATGCTGTAAATTTTTCCCAATGTTCCTTTTCGGACCATGCGTCGTGCCGCTTTGACTTCCGGGTTGTTGCGATTGGCCAGCGCCAACATGAGATTCAGATGTTTTGCATCCGCTTTTTTAACTAATGCTTCAAACTGATCGATGCTGGTGCAGGAAGGTTTTTCGGCAAAAACAGGGCAGCCATGTTCGAGAGCAATATCAATGGCAGCCGGTGACTGGATGGCTTCCATAGAAACCAGCACCATGTCCGGTTTTTCTTTTTTGAACAGTTCTTCCGGACTGTTATAGACTCTGGTTAATTTATCACCCAGTTTCTGGCGGGCTGCTGCAACATGTTTCTGACCTGCATCACTCAGTATAATTTCGCTGATGTCCTCGCAGGATGCGAGTGCTGGAAAATAAGCGCTGAGATGCGCAGAAGTTTCACTGATTAACAGAGCTACAATTGCTTTGTCTGCCATGAAATTGCTTTCTCTAAAACAGTATTGTAGGGACGGTCATTTTTATGCTGGATCAGACACGGGGCAGTTCGTATCCATCACGATAGTCGCGGGTCAGATATTGATTGGCGTCTTTGTCTTCCGGAAACGTTTCAGTTTTGGGATCGAACACCAGTCTGCGACCGGTTCGATACGAAATGTTTCCTAGATGGCTGAGCAGTGAAGAATAGTGCCCCTCTTCAATTTCTGCTAACAGGTTCTGTGATTTACGAGTTTTTACACAATCGATAAAGTTTTGATAATGGGCTGATGTATCCTGCCATTTTTGTTCGAAAGCAGGACCACGTTCGCCTTTGAAAAAGATGCGATAGCCTGATCGATCGACCATCATAAATCCTTTATCGCCAAAGAAAATATTATCATTATCGTGGCGATGTGCCTGTAAGCGATATGGGGTGAAGTCACGTTGTTCGTAGACATAGAGCAGATCATCGTATTCCCAGGTCACCACCATCGTATCGGGTGTTTCCTGGGCATCCCCTTTGGACCCCAGTTTGGCGCCACTACAGGAAACGGCATTCGGTGCTTTCAGATTCAGGGCCCAGCGACCGATATCGATTTGATGCACGCCGTCATTGCCGATATCGCCGGTACCAAAATCCCAGGTCCAATGCCAGGCTGTATGAAAACGGCTGCGATTAAAGGGTCGTTTTTTTGCGGGGCCCAGCCAGAGATCATAGTTTACTCCTTCAGGAACGGGCTGATCGGGATGATGTGAATAACGGGGGCGTCGTTGGTTATTGATGGCTTTCACCATCATGACCTTTCCAATGACTCCATCCTGGATTTGCTTCCAGGCTTTTTCATAAACGGGAGTCGCTCTTAAATTTGTTCCATGCTGGACCACGCGTTTGTATTTGCGGGCGGCTTTCACCAGTTGGCGTCCTTCGTGGATATTATGTGAGCAGGGTTTTTCGACATAGACGTCTTTACCGGCTTGGCAGGCCATGATGGCAGCCGGCGTATGCCAATGATCGGGCGTGGCGATGACAATCGCATCGATCTCGTTGCCATCGAGCAGTGTGCGAAAATCTTCTACCTGCTTTGGTCGTCTGGCTCCCGATTTTTCGATTTGATCCGCCATGAGTCCGCTACGATTTTGATCGACATCACTGACAGCCACAAGTTGACAGTCGGGTAGATTTGAGAATTTGGCTCCCAGGCCTTTTCCGCGATTACCACAGCCGACCAGCGCGACGTTGACTTTTTCATTTGCGGAAACAGCCGCCTGGCCCAAAGCAGAGGCGCCGACCCAGATTAGAGAGGCTCCCATAAACGTTCGACGGTTCAAGTTGCTCATCACGATTCTCCTCAAGGGGGGGCTGACTCGGATAATGTACATAGATCGCTTTTTATTATCCTAACAAGTCCGAGAATGATACATCAAGGGTTATTGATGTTATGGTGTCAGGGTTTAAGAGCATTTGGTTGACTCCATAAGATTTTCGAGACGAACACACTGTTATCAGATCCGTATTTGTTATCGACGGGCATGACATAATTCGGGCCGTGCGTTTGCATCCATTCGCTGGCGATGACCCAGGTTTCATTTGCATTCACATCAACGATTCCAAAGTTCCCCAAGCGGGCTCCGCGTTCGGGAATTACGATGCGTTCTGAACTCCGAATAATGGCAATTTTTTCCGGATTGACACGTCCGATGAAAAGCGGTGCGCGATTTCGAAATACATGGTCGTTCTTTGCGCCTCGACGAGTATAAGCCAGGAATAACCCCTCTGAATGTGTGACCCAATGGGCCTGGGTGTTGTAGCTTCCCAGTTCGGAACCGTCTTCAAAGGTCCATTTTTTGGGTTCCGAGAAACGCAAGCCATCTTTACTACGCGTAACATAGGCGGATTTATCATTCCGCAAAGTCATGTAAAACCAGTCCCCAAATTTGGTGATCGACGGTTCGGCAAAACCCCGTCCGAAATCAATGGAGAGTTCATTCCCATGTTCAACATATTTCAATGTGTCACCATCAAAGCGGCAGCGGATGACCATGACGTCTGAAAACTTCTTCTCTGGTCGTTTGAAATATACTGGCAATAGAATGTCGCCGTTGTGTAAGTCAAAACGTTGAACGGAACCGGCGCCACTGCTGACGAATTCGGGGCCTTTCGGGAGTTCGAGCGACTTCCAGTTTGACCAGAGGTTCTTTTCCGGATCGTAAGTTGCATACGATGAGACACGGATATTTTTCTTGTGATCAATCCGATTGCCGTAATAACGCACGGTATGGCCGATTCCTAATAAGGTTTTCGATTTGGCGTGCCATTGCGGCCAGAAATCAGAAACAACGACTTCTCCGCCGTCGGGCAGATCGTGACGGCTGAGATTTTTCTGCTCGAGAGGACCCTTCCAAGCTTTTCCCATGTCATCAGTGCGCATAGAGTTCAATGCATAAAAGATGTCGCTACCTGACAGTAATAACTTCTGCATCGTCATGACGACAATTGGATTGTCCAGTTGGTTTCCCGGCGTTCCGACGGGGATCGCACCTGCGCGGGCATGCACCCAGCATGTTTTACCATCATAGCCTTTGATCGCGGTACTTAGTTTGATCTGAAAATTCAGCGGTTGCTTACGCTGCCTGATTATAGTTTGTTCGTCGGCTTTCGTGGTTATCGTCAAACAGAGCAACAAGATAACAATCAGCAGGAGTTTTGCAGTTTTTTGAAAGGGCATGATATGATTCCTGGCTCCAAATGATGTGTTGTTATTTTTGATAACGGTAACCTGAGTCTTATGATACCGTTCACTAACCAGCTCAGCAATCATTGCCTGAACAAAGAATGGACAGAGCAAAACAGTAGCTGCGCTTGTCATTGATCAACGACTTCTTACAATAAACTTTCGTTTCGTGAAAAATATTACACCTGACTTAGACGCTCCCGAAGCCCTCCTGCCGATAGAAAGCCCACCGATGAATCGATTCTGCATCGCTTGTCTCTTGTTTTGTTTTGCCCAACCTGTGTTCTTAAACGCGGATGAAGTAAAAGAGCCTGTTGTGGAGCCCATTAATGTTAAATCGACCGATTGGCCCTGGTGGCGTGGACCACAACGAAATGGCATTGCGATCGCGAATCAGAATCCGCCGCTGAAATGGAGTGCAACGGAGAACATTCTCTGGAAATCACCGATTAGCGGACGTGGTTACAGTTCTCCGACCGTGGTTGGGAATCGTGTGTTTCTTGCTTCCGCAAATACGGAAACGGAAACGCAATTTGTGCTTGGTTACGATCGAGCAACCGGTAAACAGCTCTGGAAGACAGTCATTTTTAAAGGGGGCTTCAGTACTAAAGGGAATAAAAAATCAACTCATGCCTCTTCGACCGTCGCCTGTGATGGCAAGCGGTTGTTTGTCAATTTTATCAATAACGGTGCCGCCTATACGGTTGCGTTGAGACTGGATGGCCAACGGATCTGGCAGACGAAAATTACTGATTATATTATTCACCAGGGATACGGGTCCTCTCCGGCTCTTTATGAAAAGTTGGTCATCGTATCGGCTGATAATAAAGGGGGCGGTGCAATCGCGGCGTTGAGACGGGCAGATGGAATGCTAGTCTGGAAAATTGATCGACCAAAAACTCCCAACTATCCTTCGCCGATCATCTTGAAAGTGGCTGGGAAAGCGCAAGTGCTGATGACAGGCTGTGATTTGGTAACAGGCATTGAACCACTCACTGGAAAAACACTTTGGAAAACTGAGGGTGCAACGACCGAGTGTGTTACTTCCACGGTCACAAACGGCGAGTTGATTCTCACCAGTGGAGGTTATCCTAAAAATCATATATCCGCGGTCAAAGCAGACGGTTCCGGCAAAGTGGTTTGGGAAAACAGTACTCGAATCTATGTCCCTTCGATGTTAATTAAAGGTGATCACATTTATTCCGTGACCGACAACGGGGTTGCCATCTGTTGGGACGTGAAAACTGGTAAGGAAATCTGGAAAGGACGTTTAGGGGGGACTTTCAGTTCGTCTCCCGTTCTGGTAGGAGAGCGGATTTATGTTACAAACGAAATTGGCGAGACCTCTATTTTTAAAGTGAATCCGAAAAAATTCGAATTGCTGGGTGAAAATAAACTGGGGACAGAAGTCTTCGCCACTCCCACATTTTGTGTTAGTCGCATTTATATGCGTGCCTCTGGAGAAGTCGATGGGAAACGTCAGGAATTTCTGTATTGCATCGGTAAGTGACGTTTTCAAGTTAATTAAATTCAATCTCATCCCCGTCTCCAAGTTGGGGCAGGGGTGAGACTGTCGATTTAATCTTTTGCTGGTTCATATATCCAGGAGAGCGGGATGGAACGAAAGCGGGAAGAGATGACTCTGTTTTCGTCGCCTACATAATATCCAATGATGGCGCGTCCCTGGTGGAAAACCAAGCTGATATACGAATAAGTATTATTGGGGTTGTCTTCCAGATTCTTTTTCAGTTTCCAGGTCTTGCCTTCATCAGAGCTGATGGCGACGGTTAATGGAGTTCGTTTACCGCTATGCCCGGTGCCCGGTTCAAAGTTATTGTTCCAGATCAACATCAGGTCTCCCGTTGAAGGGACGCGGCGTAGTGTGGAGGGCGCTTCCGGCGCTTTTACGCCCCAGGAACCGGGTTTACTCCAGGTATAGCCTCCGTCTTTGGAAATACTGGAGCCGATGTGGCCGGATTGTGTGCGGAAGATCATCAAAACGTTCCCATTTTTCAGTTCGAAGACCTCTGGTTCCATAGCGCCCCGTTTTGAATAGTCAACGCTACCTTTCGATTGGCGCCAGGTCTGACCTTGATCATCCGAAAGGAAACAGGTGCAGACAAAATGGTTTACCTTATGCACGTCTGCTGTCGAAGCAACCGGAACGAGCCAGCGACCGGTAGAAAGAATAGTGATTCGATCATTATTCAGGACGTGATATCCTGGCGGAGTCGTGATTTCGATGGCTTTGCCGAACGTTTTACATTGATCGTTTGAGATCTTCAAATATGCTTTTAAATCGGAAAATGTAT
>NZ_CALEMX010000535.1 GCF_937910335.1 uncultured Gimesia sp.
ACCAGCGGTAACTACCACCCACACGGTGATGGCTCTATTTATCCAACTCTTGTGCGACTGGGACAAGACTGGGTCATGCGAAACGTCCTGATTGATAAACAGGGGAATTTTGGGTCGCTTGCAGGCTTACCTCCTGCCGCCATGCGTTACACTGAAGCAAGACTATCCGCGGTTGCAGCTGAAATGCTGGATGACATCAACCGAAATACCGTTGATTTTGTTCCTACCTATGACCAAAGAAATAATGAGCCTGTAGTTCTCCCCGCAAAATTCCCTAACCTCCTGGTTAACGGATCAAGCGGTATCGCCGTCGGGATGGCAACCAGTATTCCCCCACAAAACATGGGAGAAGTCTGTGAGGCAGTCACTCTATTGATTGATAATCCCGACGCTACCATTGATGAAATATTGCAGGTGATGCCTGGTCCGGACTTCCCGACGGGAGGCATTATTTGTGGTCGTTATGGAATTCGTAAAGGTTACGCTACCGGTCGCTCAACGATTACACTACGCGCCCGCACACACTTCGAAACTGAAAAACAGTCCGATGTGATCGTGGTCACAGAAATCCCTTACATGGAAACGCGTGACAGGATCAGGGAAAAGCTGGAAACATTAGTCCGAGACGACCGAGTCAAGGGAATCTCGCGAATTGTTGACCTGACTGATAGAAACGTCCCCCCCTGGAAAGTACATCTTCAGATCATCTTAAAAAGGGATGCTGATAAAGAAGTCGTTTTGGCTCAACTATTTAAGTTTTCTCCCCTTCAGAGTACTTTCAGTCTTATTCTGTTGGCATTGGTTGGCAACCGTCCAGAAACACTTTCCGTTAAGGAATTGATTCAACAATTCCTCCTGCATCGCATTGATGTCATTCGTCGACGGACCGAGTTTCTACTGGCAGAAGCCCGCAAGAGAAAACATACTGTTGAAGGCTTGATGATCGCTCAGATTGATATCGACGAGGTCATCAAAACCATCCGCAATTCACCCAGTCGAGCGGAAGCAAAAGTCGGTCTGCAAGGTATGCAGGTTGATGGCAAACTCATAGAACGGGCATTAGGTGAAGAGGGTTTCAAGGAATACCAGAACGAACAGGGTGTTCACGAATTTTATTCTTTATCTGCCAATCAGGCGGAAGCCATCGTATCCATGCAATTAGGATCATTGGCGAATCTGGAACGAGAAAAACTGAGTGACGAACATAAAGAGTTGCTCAAATCTATCGGAGAATATCTACATCTTCTATCCGATGAAGATCATATCCGAGCTCTGATTCGTGATGATATGCTGCATCTGAAAGAGAAGTACTCAGATAAACGTCGAACTGATATTTCCGATGACGAGCTGACTGATGTGAATCGTGATGATTTAATTACAGAAGAACCCATGGTCGTAACACTATCACAAAAGGGATATATCAAGCGAACTCAATTAAACACATACCAGGCACAAAATCGAGGTGGAAAAGGAATCAAAGGCGTCAAGACTGACGAAGAAGACCCGATTCAGCACCTTTTTGTTTCCAGCACTCATTCTTACCTTTTATTTATCACAAACCGCGGACGTGTCTATTGGCAAAAGGTCTATGACCTGCCCCTTCAAGGCCGGACTGCCAAGGGAAGAGCTCTGGTGAACCTGCTGACGCTTAAGGAAGATGAAACCGTCTCTAACTGCGTCGCAGTACGAGAATTTGATGAAGAGCGGTTTCTTGTAATGGTAACGCGAAATGGAATCATCAAGAAATCACCACTTTCTGCTTATAGTCGTGTCCAGAAAGGAGGCATCATCGCCATCAAACTGGATGAAGATGATGAACTCGTCGAAGCATTAATCGTTTCCCCCGGTGAAGACTTATTACTTGCGACTTCAGACGGGATGTCCATTCGTTTTGCACAGTCTGATGCGCGCAGCATGGGCCGCAACACACGAGGCGTAAAAGGAATCAAGCTCTCAAAAACGGGGCACGTGATTGGAATGGTGATTGCAGACCCTGACACTTGCCTGTTAACTGTTTGCGAAAATGGGTTTGGCAAACGGACTCCGTTTGGCTTTATTCCCAGCAGTCCAGATTCCGAAGATGACTCTCCCGAATCTATGGATGATGATTCTCCAGAGACGGACGAAGAACCTTCCTCAAGCGAGTCTGATTTAGACGAAAGTCCTGAAGATGAACAGGAAACGCGAAGTGGAATGCATTACCGCCGTCAAAAACGGGGTGGAAAAGGGGTCCGCGACATTCGTACTTCCGCCCGAAACGGTCAAGCCGTAGATATTATTCCCGTTGCCGAAGATGATGAAGTACTCATGGTCACAAAAAATGGTATCATCCAGCGGGTCCGTGGTCGTGAGATCAGTCAGGTTGGGCGAAATACTCAAGGAGTACGCGTCATCAAACTAGCCGAGAACGATAAGCTCGTTTCATTAGCCAGAATTCCAGCAGAAATCTTTGATGATTCCGAAAATGACATTGCGATCAATCAGGAAACAACCACAGATATCCCTGCCACAGAAGAAAACAATGGTACTGATTCAGGATCAGACTCGGAATAATATTTTCCAACACGAGTATCACAATTTCTTGAGAACTATTAATTATGGAGAATTAAATGAGGCACATTTTAGTGACAGGCGGGTGTGGATTTATTGGATCAAACTTTATCCGCTATCAGCTCTCTGAATACTCCGATATTTCAATTACAAATCTCGACAAATTAACTTATGCCGGCAACCTGGAAAATTTAAAGGAAATTGAGTCACATTCCGGGTACAAGTTTGTTAAAGGAGATATCGCTGACAGTAATTTTGTAAATTCACTACTGGAATCGACAGACTTTGACGCTGTGATTAACTTCGCTGCTGAATCGCATGTCGACCGTAGCATTCTTGACTCAGGCCCATTTATCCAGACAAATATTGTAGGAACTCAAATTTTGCTTGACGCCTTCCGCAAGCAAAACATCCAGCGTTTTGTACAAGTTTCAACCGATGAAGTTTATGGTAGCCTGGGATTGGAGGGTTTATTTACAGAAGAAACTCCGATCGCTCCTAACAGTCCCTATTCTGCCTCTAAGGCTGCTGCAGACTTACTCGTTCGCAGCTATTTTAAAACCTTTGATTTACCCGCGATCATTACCCGATGCTCTAATAATTACGGCCCTTATCAGTTCCCTGAAAAACTGATTCCTCTGTTCATTTCGAATGCGATGGAAGATAAAGACTTACCAATTTACGGAGCAGGCACCAATGTTCGTGACTGGATTCACGTAAATGATCATTGTCGTGGTATTGATGCTGCTTTGAGAAAAGGAGAAGTGGGCCAGGTTTATAACTTCGGTGGTAATGCAGAGATGCAGAATATTGAAATCACACGGGTACTACTCAAATTACTGAATAAACCAGAAAGTTTAATTAAGTATGTCACAGACCGTCCAGGGCATGACATGCGATATGCCATTGACTGTAGTAAAGCAGAATCAGAACTAGGCTGGAAACCTGAAACCGAATTTCAACCTGGATTAGATGCGACCCTGAAATGGTATCAGGAGAATCTGGACTGGGTGAATCGAATTCGATCCGGAAAATATCTTCAGTACTATGATCAACAGTATGGGAATCGTTTAAATACATAGTCGTATTCCAATTTTGTCACAGGCTCTATTTTTCAAATGAGATCTTCCTGAGGGTCCAGCAGACGGGAAACCGTTTTTCATAATGGACGACAACGATTTTTACACAAATATATGAATGAATCATTTTTTTGAGAACATTATGAAAATAGTAGTTATTGGGACAGGATACGTCGGTCTGGTTACAGGCACTTGCTTTGCCGAAAGTGGAAATCATGTCACTTGCATCGACATCGATGAACACAAAGTTCAAAAACTCAAGTCTGGTGAAATCCCGATTTATGAACCCGGTCTGGAAGAAATGGTCAAACGAAACACAAATGCGCAGCGTTTGTGTTTCACAACCAGTTATGAAGATTCAGTCCCCCACGCCAAATGCATATTCATCGCAGTAGGCACTCCGCAAGGTGAAGATGGTGCTGCAAATCTGGAGAGTCTCTGGAAAGTGGCAGAATCTCTAGCCCCTCATTTGTCAAAAGACGCGATCGTCATTATTAAGAGTACTGTTCCGGTCGGCACAAATCGAAAATTAGCAGAGCAGCTTCAAGCTTTGACGGGAAGAGTTGTCGATGTCGCTTCCAATCCTGAGTTCCTGAAAGAAGGAACCGCCATTGACGATTTCTCCAAACCAGACCGAGTTGTAGTAGGCGTTTCTCGGCCCGAAATCGCAGAAACACTACATGAACTTTATCAACCGTTTCTGCGCACAGAACACCCATTTCTTTCCATGGAACTTGAAAGCGCCGAAATGACAAAATATGTTGCTAACTGTATGCTAGCTACAAAAATCAGCTTCATTAATGAAATGGCAAATCTCTGTGAGCGCGTGGGAGCCGATATCAACCAAGTGCGACGGGGAATAGGGCATGATCAAAGAATTGGATTTTCTTTTCTATTTCCAGGTGTAGGCTATGGTGGATCCTGCTTCCCCAAGGATGTTTCTGCACTTATCTCAGTTGCTAACAATCAAAAAATGCAACCAACGATCTTGAATGCCGTTGATCAGGTAAATATCAACCAAAAAAAAGTCTTATTTGAAAAGATCAGCCGTTACTTCCACGAAGACCTGAAAGGGAAAACCATTGCCATCTGGGGACTCGCTTTCAAACCTAAAACGGATGATATCAGAGAAGCTCCCGCACTGGTCCTGATCGATCAATTGTTAAAAGCAGGTGCAAATCTGCAAGTACATGATCCTGTAGCGATGGAAAATGTGAAAGCCGAATATGGTGATCAACTTTCCTATTTTTCTCATCACCATGAGGCCCTGGAAGGTGCTGATGCCTTGGCCATCGTAACGGAATGGAATGAGTTTCGGCACGCGGACTTCGATTATATTCTCAACAAATTGTCAAACCCGGTTATCTTTGATGGACGTAATTTATACGATCCTGAAAAAATGAAAGAAAAAGGAATTCAGTACTTTGGCATTGGCATCAGCGCATCAAAGTAAAAAACAATCATCACTTTCTATTATCATGCCATCGTAAATAAATTGGACATAAAACATGGACCACGAACTCAAAGATAAATGCCAGGGAATCATTGATCGCATCGTCAAATTACGAGACTCTCTTTGACTATGCTGGCAAGAAAAATAAGACCGTCGAAATCAATGAACTGATGGGTGCTTCTGGCTTCTGGGATAACCAGGAAAAAGCACAGGAACTAGTCAACAGTTTGCAGCAGCTGCAACTAATCGTGAAACCGTTAACGGAACTAGTGTCTGGTGCAGAAGACCTTGAAGTTTTGATGGAATTCATTGAAGAAGACGGAAGTGAAGACAGCATTCCAGAGCTTGTCGCAACTGCAGACAGACTGGAAATAACCCTGGCTCACCTTGAACTTCAGTCGATGATGTCTGCGCCAGAAGATGGCTCGGCTGCCTATCTCAGCATCCAGGCTGGAGAAGGGGGGACAGATTCATCAGATTGGGCAGAAATGCTGTTGCGCATGTATTTACGTTGGTGTGAACGCCGCGGATTCAAAGTAGAACTGCTTGACCGATCCGATGCAGAAGAAGCTGGCATCAGAAGTGCCACCATTCGTATCGAAGGTGATTACGCATATGGTTATCTGAAGGGGGAAACGGGGAATCATCGACTTATCAGAATCAGCCCATTCGATTCTGCAGGACGCCGCCATACTTCTTTCGCGGCCATTGATGTCTCTCCAGATATGGGCGAAATTGCGGAAATCGAAATCAATTGGGACCAGGATATCCGTGAAGACACTTACCGCGCTAGTGGAGCAGGGGGGCAGCATATTAACAAAACCGATTCTGCCATCAGATTAACTCACCTGGCATCTAATGTCGTTGTTCAATGCCAAAACAATCGTAGCCAACATAAAAACCGGGCTGAAGCCCGTAAAATGTTGAAGTCGAAACTGTTCCAAATCGCACAAGAAAAGCGGGACGCTGAACTTGCTGCAAAGCGGGGAGGCAAATCTAAAATCGGCTTTGGAGGCCAAACCGTACGGAATTACGTTTTACATCCTGAACAATATGTCAAGGATGCCAGAACAGGATATAAAGCTGGCAATCCCGGTCCAATTCTGGATGGAGATCTGGATGGTTTTCTAGAATCATTTCTCCGCTGGGGAATGTCAGGCGACTAAGTATTCATTCAGCAAGAAATCTTGTTCGATATTTACAGATCGGGGAGAAAATAATGCCACAGCGATCAGTCCGTTTCGTCGTTTTAATTACCTTGTTTACATTTCAGCTAACAAGTTGCCAAAAAATAGAGCATCCTTCTCCCCCAGCGAAATCAAATGCGGAACCGCAAGCGAAACAGGTTGGTTTACAGGACAAAAAACCAGAAGGATCTAGTGAGCCAGCAGGTGATGTCATCCCTGATACCGGTTTGACTGCGAAAGAAATCGAAGCAGGTTGGATAGCCTTATTTGATGGTCATAGCCTGTATGGATGGAAAGCCACTAATGACGTGAACTGGCGTGTTGAACAAGGCGTGATCAAAGCCGACACAGGAAAACCAGGATTACTTCAGACCACATCCCCCTTCGCTGACTATGAATTGAAATTTGAGTTCCGATTGACCCCCTCAACCAACAGCGGCGTTTTCCTTCGAACGGTCTTCAATCCGAAAGACCCTGTTAAGGACTGTTATGAGCTCAATCTTTGCGATCAGATGACAGAATATCCGACCGGGAGTTTAGTTGGCCGCAGTAAAATACAAAAGCCTGTCCCAGCCAGCATGGAATGGCAATCATTCGTAGTGCGCCTGGAAGGTTCACAGATCAAGGCTTCACTTAATGGGAAAGAAGTTCTGAATTTCAAAGATACATCGAAGTATCAACGAATGGTTGGTTTTATAGGACTCCAGAAAAACGAAGGCCCGATTGAATTTCGCAATGTCTATCTAAAACCACTTCGAATGTCGACCATATTTAACGGCGTTGATTTGGCAGGTTGGCAGGTTGTTCCCGGATCAAAGAGTACATTTGAAGTCGTCGATAAGACAATACACGTAACGGCAGAAAAGCAGGGCTACCTTGAAACTGAAGATACATGGGACAATTTTCTTTTCCAGGCAACTGCAAAATCTAATGGTATTTCGTTAAACAGTGGCTACTTTTTCCGGGCAATTAAAGGCTCCGAAAAAGGCATGGCGAATGGTTACGAAGCTCAGATACATAATGGCATTAAAAACAATGATCGCACCAAACCGGAAAACGCTGGAACTGGCGCGATCTTTAGACGAACAGAAGCCAGACGTGTTGTCTCAAATGACAATGAATGGTTTACCACCACACTTTCTGCTTACGGCTCACATTTCGCGGTCTGGATCAATGGGTATCAGGTAACAGACTGGGAAGATACTAGAAAACCTGACGAAAACCCTCGCAAGGGACTCCGATTAAAAGCGGGCCACATCAGCCTGCAAGGTCATGATCCGACTACAGATCTGAATTTTAAAGACTTAAAAATCAGTTCGCTACCTGCGGAAACACCTTGATTTCCAGACTACGTTTGACTGCCTGAAAAAGTTCCAGCTCAGGTGCGAGCTTACAGACAATCGTTTCGAACCCGTACAACCTGGAAGCCACTATATTTTCGAAGTGAGACAACCCCATCATACCAATCATGGGAGGAACACCTGTTTGCGCAGCGTGCTCCCTTTCAACCAATTCCCACGGATCTAAATCAAGAATCAACAGATCCGCCTCGCATTGCTGAGACTTGTTTGCAACCTGGGCTCCCCAGGAAACAATCATTTCTTCCAACATCGTTTGATACCAACGGTCGCCAGAATGAATCCCGATCACTGGAGAACCGCCGTCTATATTAAGTTTGCAAGGCTCAGCAGTCACTTGCAATTGAAAGATTTCATCGCGTCCTGCGGTCAATGGAAAAGCGTTCTCTTTCCCCTTTACGATATCCCACTCTTGTTGAATTCGAACACGGGCACAACGAGCTGGCACACGTGTACTGAGAGGCCAAACATCTCTGGTCCTGCCATCTGATTCACACCAGACTCCATAACAACAAACGAAGCGGCTAATCGGAAAACGCTTTACCAGATCGTTCCAATCGTCTCGCGAAAATTCATCCGACCAGTTTTGGCAGATCACGATCAATCCAGGACATTCAATCTCTGTCGAAATTGCATTCAAACAGGAAAGATCAGAAATGCGCACCATCTGACAGATTTGGCTGACTGCATCCAAAACTGCATTCATTTCAGTAGTTTGAGAATTGCCCAAGATCAGTACAAAATCCTGTTTGGGAATATTCATTATGTTGATTTCTAATCTATTTCAAATCTGACAGGCAAAAAATTGATTTCCACCTGTTTTATACCCCATATTACTAGTATTCGAAAAGAGCGATCTGGTATCCAGATATGAGGGGTCCCGGAAATATCTCTCTTGCGAAATCTGGCTTTTTTTGCCATAAAGCAGTTCTTTAATGCGGCTTTCATCCAACAAACTGTCTCTGGCAGAAACTAAAGGATCCAGTCGCATCTTAGGCTTATTTGATGCGGAAAAGGATTTCTTCACATTGCTGGAACCTCCATCCAAAGAGTTATTGCAACGATTAATAGAGCTAAAGCTCTGCACGGCCGCCGATGTAAGGAGATGTCGTCGTCGAGTGAAGAAATTGGCCCGAGGAATCCCTGCATTCGATTCAGTCTGGATTGATGCACTCGTCCAGGCACAGAAAATCACGACTTTCCAAGCGAGAACTCTGGAATCAGGCAATCCAGATCAATTGGCCGTCGGACCCTATTTACTAGTTTCTGAATTAGGTCGTAGCCATAAATCCAGTACTTATATAGCGAAAACACCAGAAAGTACTGAACTCTTTACATTAAAAATCACTCGTCCACAGAATGAACACAGCCCCCAATTAGAGCAAAATTTTCATAACTTGCTGAATCGTTTGCAAGGGCTGGAGCACTCTTCCCTGGTACTCCCTAAAGTCATTAAGCAGCTTCCCGAACATTTTGTGATCATTAGTAGCTACCTCCCCTCAATTCCCGTTTCTGAATTGCTAATTCGTAGAGGTCGATTTCCCGTACCCACCGTAAACGCTATCGGAACTCAGTTACTGGATGCGTTGGCGACTCTCGAAAAACGAAATGTACTTCATAGCGATATTCGACCCTGGAATGTACGACTCAGTTCAACTGGTGCTGCCGTATTAGTTGATACGGGCACGGAATCCATTCTCTCCCCTGAACTCACAATTCATGATTCATTACCTCCACGTTGCTACGACGGCATCGCACCGGAACTAATTGGAACGGGTCGTCACCCCAATGCTCAAAGTGATCTCTATGCCTTAGGCTGTTTACTCTGGGAACTGCTGGCAGGCCGCCCTCCCTTTACCACAGGAGATCCACTAGCCAAACTAGCCTGCCATCAGACAAAAATGATACCAGATATTCGCAGCTGGGCTCCTGAGACTCCCGCAAACGTTGCTGAGGCTTTATTGAAATTCACTTCTTCCAATCCGGAGCAACGCCCCTTAAATATGCAAGAGGCCCAAAAACTATGGCCCGCTGAATCGCAAAGTCCACGTAAAGTACTAAAAAACTTTCATGCATCGTTTCGTATTCAAACAACACGTACATCTTCAGACTCTACACAAAGAAAATCAAGCAGACTGCCTTTTGTCGCAGCTTTAATTTTTGTTCTCTCTGGACTTTCACTTACACTCCTGGATGAGGGAGCGCGCAGCCAATTCCTTAAGATCACATCGAATGTGTCATTCAATAAACAAACCGTGACAGAGCCACCGATTTTGGATTCTGTAGCGACACCAAAATCTGAAAATCCCAATAAACAATTACTGCCTCCCCCCAATGAAAAGGGGATTATTCTTCTGGATTCATTAAGTCCTTACGAAGCGACAAAAATCACCCATGTTGGACCACTCACGATTAAAGGGAGTTCAGATTCCCCTGCAATAATCGAGATTCAGGATGAAGCACTGAGTATCCTTGCAGAGCAGTTCACTCTGGAAAATGTCGTCCTTATTAGCCGTTCCGGAAAATCAAAACCTGGCACACAAACAACTGAGACATTCCAGATTTCCTCACTCCTGAATGTGACAGCGCAAAATGTCACACTCAAAGATTGTTTTCTTGCACAATTAGATGATCAACCACAATTAGATGATCAACCACAATTAGATGATCAACCGCAAGTAGATGATCAACCGCAAGAAAATCAAGGAATCGGTCGCAGTGCCATTCACTGGGAACCCATTGATTCGCAGCAACAGAATCGAAGCCGGCTGGAGATTAAGAATACAGTATTTGCAGTCCCTGAATATGCAATACATTTAACCCATGCCCCACAAATGATAACGCTGACCAACTGCTTGAATATTACTTCACGATCAACATTCTACTTTGAACGACCTCCAGAAATTGATCAGCAGATTCGTCTCAATCTGCAACACCTCACCGTGAGAAATTCTGGTCCACTGCTTCTGTTTCAGTGGAATGATCCCAAAATCATACCTGGTATAGTTCAGATTGAGACTCGGGACTGCGTTTTTGATCTGGTACATGCAGCTCTCATCCAGGCTCTGGGAGAGAAACCACCAGAAAACTGGCTCGCTTCTGTCAGCTTGATCGGAGAAGGATCGGTTGCTTCTTCAGAAATCCAAATCGCTGGCTGGAAAACAGCAGAAGGCCAGCCATTGGAGGAACTGGACAACTCAAAAATGATGATAGAAGGCTTATCGACAGGAAAATTCAAGTATGCGGCCCCACTCAGTCTTCGCCCTGCTGACTCCATGATCGAGGAGGCACAAGTTCCTCGAAAATCTGCACATCCTCCCGGCATTCAGCCCGAAAATTTCCCTGATTTCCTATCGCAACTGCAAACTCTTAAAAACTAAGACTCTGTCGGTAATATCTCGGAGTGCACTCCTTGAAGGAAGCTGAAAGGCTTGGTAATATCACTCTCAGCCCAGTGTAATTTTCACTCAGTCAGGGTGCGCAAACTTTGATTACCCATGATCTGAATTCGTCTACCCACTCAAATCTGATACGACTATGAATATAGACCATGAGTATCGTACCGACATCTCAAGCGGCTGGACGCGTAAACATATCTTAGGACTACAAGACCTTTCCAAAGACGAACTCAATATTATCCTCAATCAGGCTGCAGAGTTTAAGCGATTAGCTGCGATTGGTGAAACCAAGTTGACCCCCCTGGCTGGAACTGTGGTTGCCAATTTATTCTTTGAGCCCTCTACGCGAACCCGCATCAGCTTCGGCCTGGCGGCTAAAAGGCTAAGTGCCGATACCGTTGACTTTTCATCCTCAGGCAGCAGCCTCTCCAAAGGTGAAAGTTTTGTTGATACCGCCAAGACAATCGAAGCCATGGGGGTCTCTTACGTTGTTGTCAGACACAAAACTCCCGGCGCACCACAACTTTTAGCTCAACATCTGGATGCAAATATTCTTAACGCCGGCGATGGCACACACGAGCACCCCACCCAGGCCCTGCTTGATATTTTTACCATCAGGGAACACTTCGGAAAAATTGAAGGACTGACTATCACTTTAGTCGGCGATATTCTGCATAGCAGAGTTGCTCGATCCAATATTTGGGGACTAAAAAAACTGGGTGCGCATGTCATTGTATGTGGACCGACTACTTTAATACCGAGTGAAATATCCAGACTCGGAGTCGAAGTTTCAAATAACCTTGACGAGGTCATAGCACGCACCGACTGTCTGAATCTACTGAGAATTCAGTTTGAGCGTCAACGCGGACATTTTTTTCCTTCCATCCGCGAATATGCCCATCTGTTCGGCATGAATAAACAACGTATCAACAAAGCAAAAGAGGATGTATTGATTCTGGCACCAGGCCCTATCAATCGTGGTGTTGAAATCACACCTGATGTGGCAGATGGACCTCATTCCGTGATTCTAGGCCAAGTCAGCAATGGTTTGATTATCAGGATGGCCTGTCTCTATCTTCTTCATCTTCAGCGCACTGCTTCCTTGGGAAATCCAGGATGAAATCTATTCTCATAAAAAATGGCCGAATTATCGATCCTTCGCAAGATCTGGATCTGCAGGGAAACCTTTTGGTTGAAGATGGCATCATTAAAGGTCTCTGCAAAGAAACAACGGCTGCAGAGGAAGTCATCGACGCAACAGGACTGATTGTCAGCCCCGGGTTCATTGATCTGCACGTTTCATTATGTGAACCTGGTTTTGAAGAAGACGAAACCATCGAAAGTGGGACAGCTGCGGCCCTGGCGGGAGGGATCACTTCACTGGGTTGTTTACCAAACACCTCTCCAGTGGTCGATGACCGCTCATCAGCGGAATTTATATTGCTTCAGGCAGAACGAGCTGCCAATTGCAATGTATTTCCATTGGGCGCGGTAACCAAAAACCACGAGGGTAAAGAGCTTGCCGAAATTGGACAACTTGTGGCAGGCAAAGCAGTCGGTTTTACCGACGCAGATCAACCGATTGAAAATGCTGAGATTATGCGATGCGCACTCGAATATACGCGTATGTTTCATCGTCCGATTCTGAATCGTCCGCAAGTCCCTGAACTGACAGAAAAAGGGCAAATGCACGAAGGTTACTACTCTACCGTGCTAGGCTTGAAAGGTATTCCCGCTGCAGCAGAATCAATTATGGTTAATCGCGATATCGCACTGGCGGAGTTAACCCAGGGTAGAATTCATCTCATGTGTATTTCTACTAAAAACAGTGTGTCACAAATTCGACAAGCCAAGCAAGCCGGCATTCATGTTACCGCAGACGTTACTCCCCATCATTTGGCGCTCAGCGACCAGATGCTGGATACCTATGATCCCCATTATAAAGTGCTGCCTCCACTTCGCTCGCAGGAACATATTGATGCCCTGATTGAAGGATTGAAAGATGGAACCATCGATGCAATCTGTTCTGACCATACACCGCATGCCACTGAAAAAAAGACTGACGAAATCCTAGGTGCTGCCTTCGGAATTATTGGGCTGGAAACACTCATTCCTGTTTGCTTCCAAAGCCTGATCAGACCGGAACATTTATCTTGGTCCGAATTCATCAGTAAAATGACAATTGGTCCAGCAAAGATCCTGGGGCTCAACAAAGGAACCCTGGCTGAGGGAGCTGACGCTGATATCACACTGATCAACCCGGATATCACATACAAGCTGGAACCAGCCAATCTCAAATCATCCAGTCATAACAGCCCCTTTCTGGGGAAAGAACTCCAGGGCAGGGCGGAAATTGTCCTGGTTTCCGGCCAAGTCCGGTATCGAGCAGAAACATAAATTTATTTTTGCACACAAAATGATCGTAGTTGACGTTCCTTTCTATATCATCAACAATATAAACAGATTGGTATAAAAGCATTCTGTTCAATTGTTATACTTTCACTGATTCTCATAATCTTTCCTTTTATTGATCTTTTATGATCCTGTTCTCCAATTATGACAACGATGTGATCTTCTGATATCGAACTAACAACTTAACCCATCTTGAGAGAAATGTCGCATAGCTGTTTGCACATAAATAAGCTAATAGAAATCTCAGGCCTTTAATAAAGACGGGACTTGAAACTAACAATGCAAAATAGATTTTTGAATTTTTATCATCACCCTCAAGGATTCGGTGCTTCCGTCTTATTAATGTTGTCTACTGCACTCATCTTGACTGGCTGCGGAACAGAAACATATGAGCACAGATTAAACGAAACGGCCAAATATTTTGAATACGTTGATATTCGGGATCAGGCTTTAGCAAATAACTGGTCTTCACCGACGGTTAAAATGCGGGCGCCAGTTGAGTTCGAACTGATCAATGCCCCCACAGCGGCACCAGCAACTGACTCTAACGAAACTGAGTCGGTTGATCCTGAACCAACTCAAACCGTCGACCCCAGACAACCAGATTATATTGACCTTGTTCTACCCGGACTGGAAGGTGCCTGGCGCGCTGAAGTTCCTGTTGAACTGGATAATGAAACTAAAGACCTCCCTGCTTATCTTTATGTCCTCAGCAACCATTACCTTCTTAAGGAAAAAATGACGGATGAGGCACTCAGCTTCCATGATGAAGTAAATGATCAGCTTGCCAG
>NZ_CALEMX010000536.1 GCF_937910335.1 uncultured Gimesia sp.
TGGTTGACCCGACGAGACTGTTTGCGGCCGATACCACCCCACTCACGCCCGTGGTCCCGTCTCCGAACGTTACCGCACCCACGTTTGTGACGTTCCCGCTGTCCCAGCTAGAACTGCCCACTACGTAATTCCCGTTCGTCAGCGCCGTCACGCCACCAGAGCCCACTTCGTCAGATGCGACTGATCCGAGGAGACTGTTCGCTGCCGATACCAAACCTTTCACACCCGTGGTCCCGTCTCCGAACGTTACCGCACCCACGTTTGTGACGTTCCCGTTGTCCCAGCTAGAACTGCCCACTACGTAATGCCCGTTCGTGAGCGCCGTCACGCCACCAGAGCCCACCTGGTCAGATGCGGTTGACCCGATGAGACTGTTGGCAACCGATATCTCACCACTCACGCCCGTGGTTCCGTTTCCAAACGTCACAGCACCAGCATCAGAGACTGAATCGTTGTCCCAGTATTGACTGCGCACCACGTAATTCCCGTTCATCAGCCCCGTCACATCATCACCTTGGCCCACTTGGTCATTTGCGGTTGACCCGACGAGACTGTTGGTGTCGGAGACTATCCCGCTTACCCCCGTGGTCCCGTCTCCGAACGTCACAGCACCCGCGTTAGTGGCCGCACCGTTGTCCCATAAAGCACTGTTCACCAAGTAGTTCCCGTTCGTGAGCGCCGTCACACCATCACGACCCACATTGTCATTGTCGGTTGACCCGGTGAGTGTGCTGATCAACACACCCGTTGCACCGTTAAACAAATAGACGGCACCCGTATCGGTACCCCCCACATCGGCGTAAGGGGAAGTGATGACGACATTGCCTGTGCTCAACGCCACAACCGTGTCGCCGAATCCATTGTTTGCACTCGGGTTGGGATCGACAAAGTCAGAGAACGCTGCAGTGAGCAGCGTGCGATCTTCCAGGTATTCAATCTGGTGAAATAACGGCCGCGATCGATGCTTCACAGCCGGGACGGTACAGCGTCGCCACAATTGAAATATTTTTTCCCGTACATCTCTGGAGAAGCAGGACGATCTTTCGATTAAGCTTTGTTTCGAACGCATTTAAGTTAAACTCTCCAGAAGAATTCTTCTATTGTATTTTTTATGGATGGTAATTGGTATTTGAATCGAGCAGATAAGTTCACCAGTCTATCAAGCAAATCAATTAGTCACAACTAGTTTATGCGAGATGTTAGTAACACGGATTCGGTAGAATCACGGTCGGATAGTGCATTATGGCTGCACCAGAACAATGCACCACCGTCCCTTTTCTGCCTGCCTGAGTCGCCAGAATTTCACCACAAAATTCATCATCTATGGTCAAAAGCTTGAACAGGAGCCTCGCACGTAACTGGCACAAGACTGACTGCGGTTACCGAAATACGTTTGTGTTAGCCAATTTTTCAGCATCTTGAACTCGATGATGAAAAACAATCAAACATGGAATCAAAATCTTCTCTCTACTTGACAATTTTTAAGACAGTCGCTGACCCTTTTAGGGTCTTCCCTATTGTGTCTGCCCTTGTAGCTCTCCTCCGGTTGGAAATTCTGAGAATCCCGACTTAGATATATTAACAAGTGTTGATGTGAAGTCCGAGTTAAGATATATTATCAAGCGTTGATATGTAATTGTCTCCCCTGCAGTCAATGATTGCTAAACCCGCATCACTCCCGCCAGAAACTCCAGGGAAAGGAGCAGGAATGTCTCGACGCTCGACAGAATTTTGCGATGGGATCTCACGACGGTCCGTTGTGAAAGCTGGTTTGACCGGCTTGATGGGACTCTCTCTCCCCGAGATTCTTCGCCTCAAGGCGCAAGCCGCTGAAAGCGGAAATTCAAAGCAGGATACGGCCATCATCTTTCTTGAACTGGCTGGTGGGCCGTCACAGCATGAAACCTATGATCCCAAGCCGAATGCGCCTGCCGATTACCGTGGTCCGCTCAGTCCGATCAACACAGCAGTTCCCGGAGTGCAGTTCAGTGAGTTCATGCAAGAACAGGCGCGTGTGCTGGATAAAATGGCCATTATCCGTTCGATTCATCACGATTCAGGAAGCCATAGCACCAGCAGCCATTTGACCCAGACCGGATATTACCTGCGAGATCGTCAGAGTCGGGAAAACGAGATGCCGAGTATTGGATGTATTACATCCAAAGTGCGCGGCAGTAACGCAGAGGGAATTCCGGCGTATGTCTCTTTGCCGCGTGATATGCGTTTTGGTCGTGCTGCCTGGTTGGGTAAGGGCTTTAATCCTTTCATCACCGCGCGCGATGCGGATGATAAAAACTTCAGTGTTCCCAACCTCACCTTATTACGCGGTCTGACTGCCGAGCGCATGCAGGATCGCAAGGCCTTACTGCAGGGCTTTGATGCGACACGCGAAATTATTGACAACAACGGGGTCTGCGATGCGATTGATCAATACACCAAAGAAGCCTTTGAGATGGTGGCAGGTGATTCTGCACGCAAGGCGTTTGATCTCTCTCAGGAAGATCAGAAAACGCGCGACCGGTACGGAATGAATGCTTTTGGCCAGAACATCTTGCTCGCCCGCAGGCTGGTGGAGCATGGTGTGACTGTTGCTTCGGTTCGCGTGACCGGACCCAGCTGGGATGATCATCGTGATCTGGTCAAGCGAATGCGGGAAAAGGGCATCCCTTATGACCGTGCGTTTGCTGCCCTCGTGGAAGACCTGCATGAACGTGGTCTCGACAAAAAAGTGATGGTCGTTGCCATGGGCGAATTTGGCCGAACCCCGAAATTCAATCGGACTGCGGGGCGCGACCATTGGGGGCGTGTGATGAGCGTTGCCCTGGCGGGTGGCGGAATCAAAACCGGTCAGGTGATTGGCGCTTCCGATGAACAGGGTGGCACACCGGCAGATGCCCCCTATCGTCCAGAAAATGTGCTGGCGATGCTTTATCGCCATCTGGGAATCGACCCTGCCACAACGTTCCCGGATCATAGCGGAAGGCCCCGTTATATTCTTGAACGCCGGGAATTGATTACCGAATTGATCTGAATGACATCGGGTGGCATCTCTGTGCGTGGGTTGATTTCATTGTGGATTATTTTCTACCACGAAAAGCACGAAAGACACGAAACGATTTGTTGCTCTGGCAGTTTCCTGCTCGCTGTGCTAGGTCCGAATTTGAATCAGGGCTACCTGTGTTTTGATGTTATGGGGATGCTTGTGCCATTTATGTTGCTAACGGCGGCTCGGTAGTGTTTCTTATTTTCAATCGTTCTTTGTAGCTTGGGAGGAACCGTGGCTAACGCCATTCGGCTAATGATCAAACAACGCAATGCCCTTTGGCTAATGATCAAAAAACAAGATCAGCCGCAAGGCATTAGCCGCGGTTAATACCGATCTCGTTAAAG
>NZ_CALEMX010000537.1 GCF_937910335.1 uncultured Gimesia sp.
ATGGTCAACATCGCGCCGTGCGCCTCTCCACCTACTCCACGTCGCCGTCGGTGTAATCGTAACCAGCCCCGGCGGTTTTTCGACTGCCGCCTGCCATTGCGTCGCGCCGACATAGGATGCGCCCCACATGCCGATCCGTCCGTTGCACCAGGGTTGTTTGCCCAGCCATTCGATGGCGTCAAAACCATCCTGCCCTTCACTGTTGTAGGGAATGAAATCACCCTCAGACTCATGACGTCCGCGGCAATCCTGCACGACGGCTATCAAACCGGAGGCTGCAAATCGCTCTGCCACTTTTTTCGCTCGCGCTTTGTTGTAAGGCGTGCGCATCAGTACCACGGGAGCCCGCTTGACTTCGGGCTTGCGATAGATATCAGTAGACAGCATCACGCCATCACGCATCGGCACTTTAACGGTCTCATGCGAAACCTCCGGTGCATCAGCCGCGATGGCCCATTGTACGATTATCAGCACAAAACAAAACGAACAGGCAAACGTGCGGTTCATGTTCACAGACTTTCGAATAATGCGAATGGGTGAGACTGCTTAACCAGCTAAATCCGTTTGATTACAGGGTTCCATCCAAGCCCCTCTGGTAATACTTATGCGTGATGTTCTCCTGGTTTTCAAGCAGCCAGTCGATGGTGGGTTCATTATGCATGGCTTTGTGGATTGCTTGCGCAGTCGCTTTGCGATGAATTTCGAACAGAGCTTTATGATCCAGGTTTTCATCCGTGGCAGCTCCCGGATTCAGCCAGACCGAACAGATAATGCCCAGGTCATTCGCTTTTTCTTTGGGAATGTCACCCGCGCGAACGGCATCCAATACGCCATTGGCAATCGCTGCCTGCACGGTTCCCATTAGAATGTTGGTATAGGCACTACTCTTCACGGTAACCTTGCTGACCATCAGCGTCACAGGTCGTACTTGAATATCGGTGTCCAGAATCGCGAACACTTTGGAGTGCCCGACAGACTGAGAACCAGTCAGCGTGGCAATCGCTGTACCAACGGGGCCATCCAGTTCGCCAATCACCACTTCCGGTTCCGCAGCAGTAAACGGCGGCCCACCCGCAACAAGACTTTCGCCAGTACGCATTATAATTCGATCACTCATAGATAAATTCCTTACAGGTTCATAAAAAAAGAGAGTTTTCAGATTACCTGATCAGCAAGGAACCTACAAGTTAGGGCAATGGTTACCTCAAATTGGTTACTTGGAACCAACTGTGGTTTTTAGATTCGTATTAATTTTTTTGATGTGAGTCTCAAGTTCTGACATACTGGGATGTTTCGGTTTACAGAGCGGATAAATAATTGATGCACCCCAGATCGAATCCCATGCTGCCCTATCTTGGGAATAAATTGTAGCTGAATAATTAACATAAATGTGAATTACATCGTCATGGGATAGCTTTTTGAGTTGCTCATCTTTCTTGATATAGTTTTTATAAAATGCTTCATAAGACTTAAAATTTCCCTCAAACGAATCCAATGTGACTTTTTCGAAATGTTTATCAATCTTCTCCGGGTTAATTTGAACTTTTGTTGCGAACGCTTTGCGTACGTTTTTGTCTGTTTCTCGAAATTGCTTATTGTTTTCGTAACCTCGAATCCTGCTCTTCATACGCAGGTCTAAAAGTTGATCGAGCGCTTCAGGGGAATCTTTCATGGTTGCGTTTTCGTCAGACTTACGAATTGAAGCAATATGTTTTGACAACAGTTTCTTGATTTTAGCTTCTTTCTTGATATCAACTTGTTTCTTTGCAGTGGCTGGTTTTTTATCGTCTGCCGATGTGATTCCCGGAACTATGAATACGATTAGGATCAGTAAGCTGTAGATGACAGTTTTGATCATTGTGAATCTCCTATTATTTTCCTGTTTCGGAAGAGAGCCGCAAACAGCAATCCGACTCCGGTCAAAAATAATAAAAATTGCATTAACATCAAGAATTTCAAATTTCCATGCCCCGTAAATTCGGCATGTGTCCAAT
>NZ_CALEMX010000538.1 GCF_937910335.1 uncultured Gimesia sp.
ATGGCGCAAATTACGTGCCAAAGCGAGGGAAGTCATCTGGGAAATGCGGGTTTAACTATAGAGCCGGCAGTAAGTTTCGCGGTATTTTTAGTTTTTTTGATAACTTGATCGAACTTGCGTGATGGGAGCACGATTTCCCGGGTGGATTGGAAATCGGGAATGCCGTTGAAAAATCGTAACTACCTGTCATTGTGGAGATGTGCTTGATGCAATTCCCGGGAGCGGAAGCCAATCCATTGGCTGTCAACTCTTTCATGAGATCAATGTCGATTGTGTCAGAAATCATTACCCGCATTGTACCGTTGCCAGCATCTTCGAACTTGATCGACTGAGAGGGCATATCACTCCTCGATGTTTTTACCAGAATGACATTCTTGTCGCGAATCAAGAAATAATGTTCCTGAAGTTTCTCGTGCTCAATCGTCACAAACATCAAGACCCCCTTCTGTACTTTTACCGATTGAACGCGAGTAAAGAGGGTTGATTTGACTGGAGGAGCGTGTCCATTTTGAACTTCGGTATTCGGATTTGTAAGTTGTGCCGTTGCTACAGGGTGTGTCCCCTCTCTCTCACTTAAAAATAAAAGTGAGAAGCAGAACAGAATAATGATGATCGATGCAGCGGTCGTAAGTAAATCTTTCATATCAATCAACTCGCACTTTCAATATTTGCAAAAGATGAATACTTGATGAAGTGGTTACGACAAACTTTGGTTAAAAGACCATCTACTCCTCTCCCTTGATTCTGTTAGACATTTTAAAGAAACGTTAGGTTCCCGAAATTGCTCATTTATTCTTTACTTTTTCCAGAAAACAACAACACCCTGTCCGCACTTGGATTTACTGAAAACGAGCTGAACTGAGTTATTCGGCTCGACTCATGAAATATTAAAAAAAAGGGTCACTAATTCGAAAAATGAATTAACACATTTATGAGAAATAGAGAGAAATACCTGTGGAGGTCGGTACTCATCCCTAAATCGATCAGGAACGAGCATTTAAAAATCATCATTTCAACGACCTTGAATTACTACTCGCTTTCCTTTTACTTTGGTAAGATAAATACTCTAAACACATCTGGAGTAATTGATCCGGTTTACAACGACATCAGTACGATCTTTCATCAACCATGTTTTTATCTTTACCAAGAGGAATCGCACCTTGAAGACCTTTAATCCCTATTCAGGCCTGGCCCTGATGACCTGTCTCTGTTTCAGCGTATTGAGCGGCAGTTTGGCTGGTGCTGAACCTTCCAAAGCACAACAGGCCCAAATCTCCCGAGCGAGTGCCGAAATGGCGGCCGTCGCCAAACGCTGGCTGGCTTCACTTTCGAAAGAACAACGAGCTACAGCCACGTTTAAAATGGATGATGAAGAACGCAGCAACTGGCACTTTGTGCCTGACTTTGTGATCAAACCAAACGGACGTAGAGGATTAACCATCGGCCAAATGACGCCGCAACAACGTATCTTTGCGGTCACCCTGCCAGCGACGGCACTATCTCAACGTGGTTATCTGGAAATGATGTCCATCCGCGCGTTGGAAAAAGTCTTGTTCGATATTGAAGGAAAAGAGTATCGCGATCCACAGCTCTATTATGTATCCATCTTCGGCAAGCCTGACCCCAAAGGGACATGGGGCTGGCGCTTTGAAGGACATCATCTTTCGGTGAATGTTACGATTATTGAGGGGAAGAAGTTTTCCGTTACACCTTCCTTTTTCGGTTCGAATCCGGGTAAAGTTCCCGACGGTATTTTAAAGGGTGTCGAAGTCCTCGATAAAGAACAAAAGCTGGCGCTTAAACTGATTCAGTCATTCAACAAAGAACAACTGGCCAAAGCCACGATTGACACATCTGCCCTGGATAAGAAACTGCTGCAGAAAAGTGTCATCAAAGAAGTTTTAACCTCCGATGCCCCCACCGCCGACCGTGGGCTATTTACATTCAAAGGCATCAGTTTTGCCGACCTGGAACCGGTACAACAGAAAAAGTTGCTGAGTCTGATTAACGTCTATACGAGCCGCTTTCGTCCGGAGATTCTCAAAGGCACACGTTACAAAGGGAATATCAAAGATGGCACCGATGTAAGTTTTGCCTGGAGCGGCGGCCAGAAACGTGGCGAATTTCATTATTACCGCATCCAATCCAAAACGTTCCTGATCGAATTCGCTAACACACAAAACAATGCCAATCACGTACACGCCGTCTGGCGCGAATTTGATGGCGATTTCGGACGCGATTTTCTGTCCGAACATTTTTCCAAACATCATAAGAAGTAAACTTATAAAATTGTAACCACAACAGGCCTGATGGATTTTGTAAATCCATCAGGATTTTTTGTGATCACCGGTAGTTAAAGAAAAATCATGGAACGTATCATACGCAAATACCAGGCTGCAGATCTGGATGATTTGATGTCAGCCTGGGAAAGTGCATCCCGACTGGCTCATCCTTTTCTGAAAGAAGACTTTCTGGATCAGGAGCGGCACAACATTCCCAATTTGTATCTGCCCAACGCAGAAACCTGGGTGGTTGAAGAGGCAGGACAAGTGATTGGTTTCATTGCTTTAATGGGAAATGAAGTCGGTGCAATTTTTGTAAAGCCTGATTTTCATGGTACAGGCGCTGGAAAGGCGTTGATGGATAAGGCACAGGAATTACATGGCGACCTCGAAGTCGAGGTCTTTAAAGAAAACACTATCGGCCAGAAATTTTATGCGCGTTATGG
>NZ_CALEMX010000539.1 GCF_937910335.1 uncultured Gimesia sp.
ATCATGCCAGACGGACATGGGGTACAATGTTTTTCTAAAGTAAGTGCCATTAGGCTAACGCCATTCGGCTAATGATCAAAAACAAGATAAGCCGCAAGGCATTAGCGGCGGTTAATACCGATCTCGTTAATGGTAACTTTCCTGAGAATGATCCTCAAAACGATTCAATAAACACGACCTAGCGCCGAGCCGCTCAAGGGGATGCGGGTTTCAATACAGATTCTTTTTCAGCACATCGAGTGGGTAGGTTGTATCGCGCCAGCGGACGCCGCCGTTTTTTAGTGTGATCCAGGCGGAGCGGCAGATGGCGAAGGCGAGGGCCAGTGAGGCGAAGAACATCAGAGGTGTGACACGCAGGCCGGAGGAAAACAGGATGGCGATCATCGCGTAGCAGAGATGCAGGATGATGATTGTGATGATGAAGCCCAGCGTTTGAGGGAGCGGGAAGAAGAAAGGTATGATAAAGGGCATCACGAAAAATGAGAGATAGAGCATCATCACCAGCGTGAGTCGGATCACCGAATAGTTGAAGGAGGCGAAGGAATTTTTTTCGACGCCGGTGATCACGCCCCAGGCGGAGGGTTGCCAGCGGACTTTGAGCTGATCGATGGCCAGATAAATATCCTGTCGATAGTGATGGTGTTTGATTAACTTGCCGAGTTTGATGTCGTCCAGTACATCCAGCTTGATGGTTTCAAAGCCGCCAATGCTTTCGTAAACGGAAGTCTTTACGAGGTTAAACGCACCGATGCCGATGTAGGCGTAGGTCCAGCGTGTGGGCACCAGCCAGAGAAATGTGCCGCCCGTTAACAGGAAGCCGAAGAACGTAATGAAGGCCATTTCGATTAACCCGCCGCGTGCTAATTGCGGCAAGAGACAGAGATGATCGAGTTGCCTGTGCAGAAAAATGCGGGTTGCGTGCGAGATCGCTTGCGGATCGAAGATGATATCGCCGTCGGTAAACAGCAAGAGTTCTCCGTTCGCAATTTTCACCCCTTGATGCATGGCGTGTGATTTCCCCAGCCAGTCGGAGGGCAGTTCTTCGATTTGCAGGATCTGCATCGAAACTCGTTCTTGCTGCTTTGCCTCGGCTGCGACACGTTCCATAATCGCGCCGGTTTCGTCGGTGGAACGATCATTGACGGCGATGATTTCGAGGCGCGGATAATCGGAAGCCAACAGGGAGTTGAGTGTCTGTTCAATCGTTTCTGCTTCATCTTTGGCAGGTACGATGACCGAGATCAGCGGCCAGTCTTCCGGAACTTCTGTGTTGGGCAGACAACGGGAAATGCGTTTGCGGATCATCATGATTAACGAAGGCACCAGCAAAGCCGTCCAGAAGACAACGGTTGCATAACCCCAGACTGTGATGATCGAAGACTGCATCGCGGGTCAACTTTCTTTGGTAAATCCAGCCGGGGGTTATTCCAATCGAGGTGCGAGCAGATCGGTCACCATCGTACCGATTCTGAGAGAGGAAGTGGCTGCCGGCGAGGGGGCATTCAATACGTTGATCATGCGGTCGGATTCATCGATGAGAAAGTCGTCGATAATTTTCCCGTCTCGGCCCAGTGCCTGTGCGCGAACTCCTGCGGGGGCGGTTTCCAGGTCTTCCGCTTTAATTTCGGGAACCAGGCGTTGCAGTTCTTTGACAAACGCGGGTTTACTGAGTGAGCGCCACATTTCTTTGACGCCGGTTTTCCAGTATTTCATGGCCATCTTCAAAAAGCCGGGATAGGTGGCCGATTCGAACATGTCACGGAGATTGATGTGGCTATTTGAATAACCTTCACGGGCAAAGGCCCAGACGGCGTTGGGTCCACATTCGACGCCGCCCTGAATGATTTTTGTGAAGTGCACGCCGAGAAAAGGAAACTCGGGATTGGGTACGGGATAAATTAACGAACGGCAGAGATGTTGCGCTGCAGGTTTGAGTGTAAAGAATTCGCCGCGAAAGGGGACGATTTTGGAATTTGGTTTCGAACCACCCATACGGGCCACGCGGTCGCTGAATAAGCCGCTACAGTTGATGACCTGTTTGGCGGAAAATTCTCCCGCGCGGGTTTGAATGGTAATGTGATCGGTGTGATGCACAATACCGATGACTTCGGCGCCTGTTTGAACCTGATTGTCTTTTTCCTGAATGCGTTGTGCGAGTCGTTCGGCGACCTGTTTGTAATCGATGATGCCGGTTTCCGGAACGTGAATCGCGCGGATGCCTGCCACGTGCGGCTCGAGTTCTTTGAGCCGTGGCTCATCGATCATTTCACAGATGACGCCGTTTTTCTGGCCGCGGGAGAAGATGGTGTCGAGCGCGTGGAATTCTGATTCATCGACGGCGACGATGACTTTGCCGCATTGATCCCAGGGGATTTCTTCGGCATCGCAGAAGGCTTCCATCTCTTCTTTGCCTGCGCGACAGTTGGTGGCTCTTAATGACCCGGGTTTATAATAAATACCCGAATGCAGCACGCCGGAATTGTGTCCGGTCTGGTGCTGGGCGACCTGACTTTCTTTTTCGAGAATTAATATCGATTTTTCGGGAAAGCGTTGTGATAAACGCCAGCCTGTGGCCAGACCTACGATTCCCCCACCAATTATTGCTACATCTACAGTTTTCATGGATGACTTCTATACTCAAATGGCCCGCGGGAACTTATACTCCTCACAGGATAACATCATTCCCGAGTCTCTCTCACCTTCAATGATTTCATTCTTATAACTTAGCAGGATCGAGGTTACAGGAAAACAATGGTTGACCAAGTTCGCGAGTATTTAGAGCAACATCAGGATCGCTTCGTTACAGAACTCACTGAGTTTTTAAAAATCCCCAGCGTGAGTGCCGATTCGACATTGAATGCGGAAACAAGGCGTGGTGCCGAATTTGTCCTGCAGCAAATGGAAGCAGCGGGCATTGAAAGCCGGACCATTGAAACCGCCGGGCATCCGATTGTGTATGGCGCCTGGCAGAAAGCGGAAGGCAAGCCGACGGTGCTGGTTTATGGGCATTATGATGTGCAGCCCCCCGATCCGCTGGATCAATGGATTACCCCCCCTTTTGAGCCGGACATTCGTGACGGACACATTTATGCACGTGGTGCAACTGATGACAAAGGGCAGATGTATACACACATCAAATCGGTCGAAGCCTGGATGAAAACGCATGGTGAGTTGCCGGTGAACGTGATCTTCGTAATAGAAGGTGAAGAAGAGGTCGGCAGTGACAATCTGGATCGCTTTCTGGAAGAGAATAAAGATCTGGTGGCCTGTGATATCGCGGTAATCAGTGATACGAGTCAATATGCACCGGGCATCCCCGCGATTACGTATGGCCTGCGGGGGATTCTCGCCTGTGAAGTGATCGTTCGCGGACCGAATCAGGATTTGCACAGTGGTGTGTTTGGAGGCGCGGTGACGAACCCCGCCAATGGTCTGGCGCGTATGATTGCCGCTTTGCATGATGACGCAGGACGCGTACAGATTCCCGGCTTCTATGATGGCGTGATCGAGCTTACACAGGAAGAGCGCGATCAGTTTGCCGCCCTGCCCTTTGATGAATTCGCTTTTATGGAAAACCTGGGCGTGAATGCGGTCGACGGCGAAGAGGGCTTTACTACACTGGAACGGCGCTGGGCACGGCCGACCTGTGATGTGAACGGCATGATCTCTGGCTATACGGGAGAAGGGCCGAAGACGATTGTGCCTGCGGAAGCGCGGGTCAAAATCACGTGTCGTCTGGTTCCCGATCAGGATCCGGTCTTGCTGACGAAAGCGCTGGAGCAATATTTACAAGCATTGTTACCCACGGGCCTAACGATGGAATTCGTGGACTTTCATGGTTGTAAAGCACTGGTGTTTGACTATCAGAGTCCGTATATGAGTGCCGCCCGGTCGGCCATTGAGCAGGCATTTGGAGCGGCCCCGGTGATGATTCGCGAAGGGGGCTCGATCCCCGTTGTGGAAACGTTCCAGACGGTGGTCGGCGTGGATACCCTCTTGCTGGGCTGGGGCCAGAACACCGACAACCTGCATAGCCCGAACGAACGGTTTGCCCTCGAATCGTTCCGACAGGGAACACTGGCGAGCGCCCTGCTCTGGCGTGAACTTGCGAACGTTACTGGTTGAGTTTTTTCTACCACGAAATTCACGAAAAGTACGAAAGTTTGTGACGCTGCTGAGCTCACTAGTCTTTTATGATTACTGTCTCACGAGCCGACAATTATTCGACTAAAGTGCCAGTAGCACAGCCCAGCCAGGTCGACCAACACATCTCAACGCGGCCTACGAATATCCCATTCCGCGCTGACCGCCTGGTTCTCTGGGCACTTGCACCCATTCTCAACCTACACGTTTCTTCTGCAAATCATTCTTTGATCGATTGACGCTGCTCTATCCATTGAAATGCACGGCCACTTTGGGGTCAATGCTGGCCGCACACACGAGCCCACCCCACATTGCGCCGGGAATGCCAGGTGTGACAACGTCCTGACCGGCCAGGTAGAGACCTTTGATCGGCGTCTTCATCCGGAGTGCGTCTGACATCACGCGGTTCGGTGTCACGTCGAGACCGTAGAAGGAGCCTTTTGTATGGCCGGTAATCGATGCCGTTGCCAACGGTGTTGCGACTTCGCGAAACACGACCAGTTCCGCGAGCCTGGGGAAATACTTCTTGAACTGTTCAAACAACGCTGCCTCGGCTTGGTTTTTGAAATCTTTGTAGTCATCGCCGCGTTGTCCGGGCGGGAGTTCTGCCCAACGTTCGACGGTAGACCAATCTGCCCATGCAATAATTTCTCCCGCATATTTTCGATCGGGTCCCGGATCATGTGCGGGGTCTTTCAAAGAAGCGAACGAGACGAACATCGCGGGTGGTGTACCGTTGGAAACGTCGGTCCAAACTGCGTCTGTTTCGCCTGTCGGATAAAGCCAATGATTCGACTTCGTGGCACCGGCCGCTTCGATGTCGCCTGAGAAACCGAGGAACAATGAGAAATGGCAGATGTTAGAACCAAGGGAACGGATCTGATCCACCCATGCTTGATGGCCATGATCTTTTGGAAGCAGTCTGTCCACAGTTTCCCTCGCGCCGATATTTGAAATCACTTTGTCCGCATAGATTTCTTCGCCATCAGAAGTCGTAACGCCGACAACGCAACCGTTTTGCATGAGCAGTGACTCAACGGTGACGCCAGCACGTGCCTCGCCGCCAGCGGACGTGATGGTCGTAAGAAGGTGTTCTGCAATCTTGGAGCCGCCGCCAACCGGGTAGAAACCTCCGCTGCCAAGATACGACCCGATTGCAGCCGCGTGCATTGCGAAGCTTGCTGTGCCGGGGCGGCCACCAAACGTGCCCCACTGCGCAGAAAATACAGCGGCCAGTTCCGGATTTTCAGTCAGTTCGTTTGCCACCTCCGCGGTTGTGCGTTCACACCAACGCTTGATCGCCCGGCGCCTCCTCCACTTCATCGCTGCACCGATAATCGCAGGCATTGAACGCGATTGTACGAGCGTTGTCAGCGTTTCACGGGCATCGTGGATCGCGTTGTACCAGGCTTCGATCGCATCGCATTCGTCTGGAAAGCGTTCCTTCAAATCAAGCTTTTGGGATTCTGTCGGCCGAGTCAATTGAATTGTGGGAGCGTCACCAATGTGAAGGGTGTCGTAGATCGCTCCGATCGACGCCAGTTCAATCGGCGTATCGGTCAGCCAGTCAAGAATGGCTTTCTCCCGTTGATCCGGTCCCAAATCGCCAAGATAGTGAAGCCCGGCGTCCCATGAGAAACCATCACGAGAAAAACTGTGAGTCTGTCCGCCGAGTGAATCGTACTGTTCCAGCAGCAGTACCCTGTGCCCCAGTCGCGAGAGCGCGGTGGCCGCAACCATCCCGCCCATGCCAGAACCGATGACAATGACATCCCATGTTGTCCGAGTGATAGTCGTAGTTTCTTTGCCCATAGCTTTCTCCGGAGTTCTTCTGATACTATACTCTGACAAGATACTCCAACGAGCAAATCGAATGCCAAGTCTTGCTGCATGTCGCGCTGTGCGGTCCGGTCTCGCGACTGCGGAAGAGTTGTGACGATTTCGCACACATCAGCGAGCGAAAACGCGCAGTCACATTCCATAATGCTGTGCCTTCCTTTCACATTCAAACGAAGGGAACAGCTTCCATTCAATTTATCATCATCAATTTTCCAACCGTCCATCGAAGATCTCGCAGGGGTTCAACTGATGTTACAGGCATGGTTTGTTTAAAAGTCAGCGTCCCGGGTGCCCTCGTATGTCAATCGGGGTTGCTGCAGGGTACAGGAAACTGTCGGGGTGATCGTTCGGTTTGTATATAACAGACCTACGCTTAGCTATTATTCAAAGATCACGTTCACTATTCATTGTTCTGATTCTCTGTCAGATTCCTGCTCGCTGCGCTCGGCCCGAATTGCATTCGGGCCCACCCAATTTCCTGTGCACTTCCTGATTTTCAGTTCGGGCTTTCTGTGGCTATTGGGTAGAATCTCTGTTCGTGCATTGGTGATGACGATGTCTTTTCGATTATTTTTCTACCACGAAATTCACGAAAAGTTGTGCTAGCGGGCGGACACATGAATCGCGCCCCTATATTTTTAGATCCGTCTTCGTCTGCGGGCAGACACATGGGTCATCCCTACAAATTAATTAAGGTCAGCCTTACATGATTTTGTTGCTGTGTGTTTCTGATGGTTACTTTCTAACAGCGGCTCGCGCCGTGCCGCTCAGGGTTTTGTTAATGGTGGCTGGTTCTGTGTCCTCGTTTATTCTGATGGTGATCACTTTGACTGTGAATCATTTTGCTGATGGGCGTGGGGGAGTCAATACTTTATTGATGGGCAAAGCGTGGTTAATAGCTGTCTATATGTGTTCAAGCGGTGGCTCAGACGCGTCATTGCGTGACCGAAGTGTGTCGATAACGTACGAGACATTGGGAACCGGTGGCTGTTTTTCAGGTGAAGATTTTCAAAACACAGAGACTTTTATAGTAGTGAGATCTTCAGTGTTCGTGAAAAGCAGTGCGAAAAAAACGCATCTCGCGCGCGACGCGCATAAACGCATAATGGGGAGTGGCGTGGGGGTGTCAAGAGGGAATGTTAGAGCACCTGAAAACCTGGAGGGAAGTAGATTTTACACGACTTGAATTCGTCAAGGGAGGACGCCATTGATGAACTTGATGCAGGCGTGAATATCGGACCGCGGTGAATCTTCGTGACTGAGAAAACGAGTACTGATTAAACCAGTTCAGGCATGACCTTATATGTATTATTATCGACCAGATAGCGGGGACGTCCCTGTAGGTCTGTGACTGTGGTGTTTTCCACGTCGATTCCGAGATTGTGATAGAGGGTGGCGAAGACTTCCTGGAAATGGACCGGACGGTCTTCTGCATATTCGCCCAAGCGGTTGGTGGAGCCTATTACTTGACCGGTTTTCATGCCGCCACCGGCGAGTAACGCGGTTGAGACACGGGGCCAATGATCGCGGCCGGCATTGGCGTTGATTTTGGGAGTGCGTCCGAATTCGCCCCAGACAACAACGGTGACGTCGTCGAGCATGCCTCTGTTTTCGAGATCTTCGATGAGTGCGGTGACACCCTGATCCAACATGGGCATATCCTGGCGTCCCCGATTGAAGTTTCCGCCGTGCCAGTCCCAGCGACTGAAGGCGAGTGTTACACAACGTGCGCCGGCTTCGATCAAGCGACGGGCTGTGAGAAAATCATCAAGGAGTTTTGGTCCGCCGTCGGCTGCTTTCTTTGATGTTCCTCTGCCATAGCGGTCGCGGAGTTTCGTATCTTCTTTTGTGATGTCTAATGCATCGGCCAACTTGCTGGAAGTGAGAATCCCAAAGGCTTGTTGCGTAAAGGAGTCGAGGCCTTTCATCGTTCCGGAGGCATCGACTTGAGAGCGAAACGAATCTAGAGAGCTGAGGACTTGCTTACGGTTGTCGAGGCGATCGAGGGTTATGCCGTTGAGCGTCATGTCTGCCATGCCTTCGCCGTTGGGACGGAAGGGAGCGTGTGATAGTCCTAGAAACCCGGGTTCACCAGCGCGTGCCCATTCCATGTGTCCCATTTTGGGAGACAAGCCGAGGAAAGGAGGAACCGCTGGATCAACGGCGCCATATTGATGTGATAGTACAGAACCCAAACAAGGCCAGCCGCCGAGTGGCTGGTTGTTGAACCGTTGTCCTGAGAGACATTGAAACGCATCGTGCCTTCCATCCGAGCCGACCATGGAACGAATGAAGGCAAACTTGTCGGCCATTTTCGCCATGCGTGGAAACTGGTCTCCGATTTCGATACCGGAGACGTTGGTTTGAATCGCGTTGAATTCGCCGCGGATATCGCTGGGTGCATCGACCTTGATATCCCACATGTCCTGATGAGGAGGACCGCCGGGCAAGAAGATCATGATGATCGCCTTGTGTTGTTTTTTTTGTGGCGTTGCTGATTCGGCTTGAAGTAACTGAGGAAGCGACATGCCGCCTAAAGCGAGACCGCCTACCTGGAGGAAGTTTCTGCGAGTGATCCGATCGCAAAACTTGCTTTTCTGAGAACCGAGGATCTTCAGCATCGTTTCAGGTCTCCCCATTCAACACGGTAGGATGATATTAAGGCGGGTTAGACTAAACAGAATCTACTCCTATCGGCGATTCTGATCAGCCATAATAAAATATCGGCTTATTCTGATATTATAGTATAGGCGTTTTTTAATGGAAATCCAGCGCAGATTGCAAGACATGTATAATTTGTCCAGTATCATTCAGGTATTCCGAAAAATCTAATCGCGACAAAACTGGCAGGGAATTGAATGCGGTTTCTGAATTTTTTGAGCCGAACCAGGTGATTATCGTGGGCTCAGCATCTGTATTCGACTGATCTGATGATTCCCAAATGGAAAACAAGACATCATGAAATCGTGGCTTTAAATACTGTATCACCGTCTCTGCTTCCGCGGTGGGTAAGCCTGCAATTGAAAACAGGAAAGGTCGTTTGAGTAATCGCTGCTGCAGTTCCTTGATTGTGATTTTTTTCACGGGATGAACGAGATCGGGGGCAATCTCCCTTAGCGGGTCGAGTACAAACCGCCGATACCAGCAGGCGGGATGGGGAATGATTAATCCGTCGGAATCTGAAATCAATTGATCATAGAGAATCAGATCGAGGTCAAGTGTGCGGGCACTCCAGCGCACATTACGGTTCCGACCCATATCGGTTTCTACTTTTTGTAATTCGTTGAGCAAGTCCAGTGGTGAAAGCGTGACTGAAAGATGTGCTGCACCGTTGAGAAATGTGACATCGGTCTGGCTGCCTACGGGAGCCGTTTCCACCCATTGGCTTGTGCGAATGAGAGATATTTCAGGATGCTGGTTGAGTCGATTTAATGCCTGGGAAAATGTTTCCCGAACATTCCCCTGATTTCCTCCCAAAGCAATAAAGCAGTCAGGCATGTCCATTTCCAGCGATCGAAGTTGAGTGTATTTCGTACTCTATTGGTAGCAGTTTAGTCAATTGGCAGAGAAGTGCAATTCCGCCAGGCGCATGCTTTGATAAGCCTGCAATGCTGGAAATGTGTGGAGGCGGGAGAGGAGTGGAGAATCAGAACCGCTGAAGATTACATGCCGTGATTTTGCATTTCGGTTGTAGCGTCTTCAAACATCGTATTCGTCTGAGTTCCAATCGCAGCAATTGCGACAATACATATCATCAAAATGGCGGCAACCATGACGGCATATTCGACAGCCGTCGGGCCATCCTCTTCAGCAAGAAAGTTTTTAATAAATTGCATTTCAACAACCCTTATCACAAATGGTGATATGAACTCGTGAATCGATATAAAGCGAACGAGAAATCGTAGCAATTCTCACTGTGAGGATTTCGCGTTGAGAACGTAGTCAGTATTTTCAAACATAGCTTACATTTAAGAGCGAAATCGGTAAAATTTTGAGAAGACATGCGAAATATTGAGTATTCTCTAATATGAAAGCCGATTTTTCGGCTTGGAATTGCAGGGAAACGCTGCTGAGGGCTCCGTTCAGACTGGCATAATCGATGAATCCCTGTAACAATAAGCGGATCAGAGTGGCTCGAACTGTCTGAATCTAAGTTTTGTGAGAGCTGGTCAAGAGTTAGGCTTGTGCGAGTTGTTTCGCATATTCCCATTTTTTGTTCTTTATTGGATAGGATACAATTGTTATGGCCAAAGAAGAGGCCATTGAAGTCGAAGGTACAGTGACAGAGGCACTGGCAAATACCCAATTTCGCGTCGAATTGGAAAATGGGCATCAGGTACTGGCTCACGTAGCGGGCAAAATGCGAAAGCACTTCATTCGTATTGTACCCGGAGACAAAGTCGTTGTCGAAGTATCACCCTATGATCTGAATCGTGGACGTATTGTCTATCGGGAAAGATAACAGGCGTTTTTCTGCCAGCCACATTACCAGTTCCTTTGCAGGTTGATTCACTCTTTCCGTGTAATCCCTTGATTTTGTCATTCAAACTGAACTCATCATCGGTTCGTTATTACCTCCTTGTCAGGCTAACGCCCCAGTATTATGCCCGATCAATCAGCAAAGCTAGAGCCGGTTCCATTTGTGCAAATATTTACCGATGGCGCATGCCGGGGTAATCCGGGACCTGGTGGCTGGGGAGTGATTCTACGACATCCTTCTACGGGAACGGAGAAAGAATTTTCCGGTGGAGAAGTAGAAACGACGAATAATCAAATGGAACTTCAGGCGGTGATTTCCGGATTGAAACAATTGACCCGGAATTCGCGTGTTGAGATTATTACTGACAGTGTTTACGTTGCTAAAGGTTCTCTGGAATGGATGCCCAACTGGAAAAAAAATGACTGGCGACGCCGCGAAGGAAAGAGCTGGAAGCCGGTAAAAAATGAAGAACTGTGGCGAGAACTGGATTCACTTCTGGAACGGCATGACGTTTCTTTTACCACGATTAAAGGTCATAGTGGCCATCCAGAAAATGAACGCTGCGATGAACTGGCCGTTGAATATGCTGTCAAGCTGCAGAATCAGTCTGATTTGTAACCATCTGGTTGTGGAATACGATGACCGAATCTCCCCTGGAAACTCCTGTTCAATTTCTTAATGGAGTAGGAGCGGAACGCGCTGCGCTTTTGCAGAAGATGGGAATTGAAACAGTTGCAGATTTACTCTGGCATTTGCCTCGTACTGTTCTGGATCTGACGGATGTTCGTCCGATCAATGAACTGGAAGACGATCAGCCTGCTTCCGTCTGCGGAAAAGTTGTGGATCTTGATGCCCGTACGATATCCCGCGGTCGAACGATTACCGCCATTCTGCTGGATTGTGGAACTGGTTTTCTGAAAGGAACATGGTTTAACCAACCATGGGTTATCAAACGTTTCTTTCAAGGTCAGTTTCTAATGTTCTCGGGAAAGGCAAAACGCCGCTCGGGAAAGTGGGAAATGTCGCATCCCCAATATCAGGTTCTGGAAGAAGACCTGGACGATCCGCAAGGTCTGATATTGCCGAAATACCCTCTCACCGAGGGACTCAAGATGTATCAGATGCGGCGTATGATTCGCGCTGCCGTCGACGAATACGCGCATCTGATTCCCGATTATCTACCGGAAGCATTTCGCCAGGCACATTCTTTGATTCCACTTTCTCAGGCGGTGATTCAGATGCATAAGCCTCAGACAATGGAAGAGTACCATGCTGGCGTACATCGTGTGATTTATGATGATCTGCTGGAATTCCAATTGGGTCTGGCCATGCGTCGGCGGCTTTGGACCTGTGTGGATAACGCACCGCTCATTAAGGTCACAGCCAAGATCGATGCCCGTATCCGACGCTTGTTTCCTTACGAATTTACCGAGGGACAAAATCAGGCTGTCAGAGATATTTGTGCTGATCTGGGATCAGGACGCGCTATGCATCGGATGCTTCAGGCGGATGTGGGAGCCGGTAAAACGGCGATTGCCATTTATGCCATGCTGGCCACCATTGCCGGCGGATATCAGGCCGTTCTGATGGCACCGACTGAATTGTTAGCGGTACAACATTGTGAGACGATCGATCAAATTTTGAAAGAGAGCCGTGTAGAGCGGTGCATTCTGACTGGCAGCTTATCTGCTGCTCAGCGAAAAACTACACTGGAACAGATTGAATCCGGTCAACAGCAGCTGATTATCGGTACGTCGGCAGTCGTTCAAAAAGATGTTCGCTATCACGATCTGGGTTTGGTGATTATTGATGAGCAACATAAGTTTGGCGTGATGCAACGCGCTCACTTTACGAGCGAGGAAAAGACGCCTCATATGCTGGTAATGACGGCGACTCCGATTCCCCGTAGTTTGTGCATGACACAATTTGGTGAACTGGATATCTCTGTGAATTCAGAGCTACCTCCGGGCCGACAACCGGTATTAACAAGTCGTGTTATCACCACGCCTCAGAGAAAAAAGGCCTGGGATTTTTTACGTGCTCAAATCGCGGCGGGCAGACAGGCATATATTGTTTGTCCGCGCATTGACTCGGAGATTGAACAGAACAGTCGTTCGAGTGCGGAAGAAGTTTATCGTAAACTCCAGAAAAGCGAGCTTTCTTCAGCTTCGATTGGCTTGGCTCACGGGCAGATGGATCGGGAAGAACGTGCTCAAACCATGAAGCAGTTCCACCAGGGGGAGATCCAGGTTCTGGTTTCCACGACGGTTGTGGAGGTGGGAGTTGATGTGCCCAATGCAACGTTAATGGTTATTTTACAGGCTGATCGTTTTGGATTATCTCAACTTCACCAGTTAAGAGGGCGCGTGAGTCGTGGCATCTACCAGGGCAATTGTTTTCTGTTTACTCATACGGAAAGTGAAGACGCACTGAAAAGGCTGGCAGTTATGGAGCAGACGACTGATGGCTTTGAAATCGCAGAAGCCGATTTCCAGGTACGCGGCCCCGGTGATATCTTTGGCACTCGACAACATGGCGAACTGCCTTTACGTGTAGCCGATTTGAAACGGGATGAAGCCATCTTACACGAAACGCGGGAAGTGGCATTACAACTGGTAGAGAAAGGGGAATTCGATCAACCTCGGTTTGCCCCATTAAAAATCCGCGTTCTTGATCGATTTGGACAATTGATGGATTTGGGACAAAGTGGTTAAGTCGCGGCGGAGTTCGCTGTATCAGGTCCATACGCGGTTCGAAAACCAGGCGGCTAATGTCCCGCAGGTGATGACGGGAAACCAGGCTGCCTGATCGGGTGTAACGAGTTTCGTCGTTCCCATATAAAAGAAGAACTGATTGATTGCAAACAGCCCGCCCATCACGACAGCACAAAAAGCAATATTCAAAATCTGGCTGCGACTCTCTTTACGAAGTACAAATGGAATCGACATCATGACCGCTATCAAATTCATAAAAGGACGCGTTAACCGAAAATGCAAATCCATTTTCTGTTTCCGGATCGATAAATCACTGAATGACGGATTATTGATTCTGGCAATCAAATCGGGAGTTGAAATCAACGTGTTCGTACTCCGATTACAAAGCTGATCACAGCCGATATCTGAAACAATAAATATATCGCCAGGATCATCGCCGGGAAGAATCATTTCTTTTGCAAATTTCGCGATTTCCAGTTCATCATATCTTGGAGATGCCTGTTTCAATAACCAACCTCCCGCGGACTCGGGAGTCTTATTATGGTAAAAAGCTTCAGCTGATTTCACTGTAACAAAATCGTGTACCATTGGTTTGGAGAGCACGAATTCTGCACTGAGTAATTTCTTTTCAGTCAGCAACAATTCTCGCCCATTGATCATAATTCTGGTACTAAAATCATAAACGGGTTCTACAAACTGAGAACTGGTTCCGAGATCTCCACGTTCGGCCTGTAATTTGTCAGCAATACGAGGAATTAACAGTTCCTGATTTGCAACGATAAAACAATTGATGGTAAGCGTCGCGAATGCCAATGGAATCGCCAATCGATAAGTGGGAATTCCAGCTGACAATACGGGGTTGAGTTCTCCATGACGTACCAAAAGCGAAAAGACAACGACTGCGGAAAGTACCGTCAAAATCGGACTGATCATGTCAAAGAAGATGCTGGATTGATACAGATAAAACTCCAGCATTAACTTGAGCAAACCAAAGGATGACCCGTCTTCAATACCACTCTGAAAGCCATCGATATTGGTAAAGCCATCAAAAACCACATACAAACCGTAGGTAGCCATGAATCCAATAATGAAGACATGGAAAAATCGTTTCAATAAATAACGGTCAAAAGTTGTAAACACATTGCCCAATCGTTT
>NZ_CALEMX010000540.1 GCF_937910335.1 uncultured Gimesia sp.
TGGCGCAAATTACGTGCCAAAGCGAGGGAAGTCATCTGGGAAATGCGGGTTAAAAGTGCTGCGGTGAATTGAGACGCGGGGTCAGAGTCAATATCGAACAACCATTCTGACAAACCGATATCGCGGAACATCCAGCGTTTAAGACCATGACGGGGACTGGCCAGATGCATCGTGGGTGTGCCAACTGCAAGGGCGATAATACAGGAATGCGGTTCCATCGAGACGACGGTGATGGCCTGGGCATAAACCGAGGCGGCTTCGTCGACATTCCAGAAGGGATCGCGGTTCACAACATAAGGTTGTACGTCTGCGGGCAGTTTGTCCAGAATCATAGTTTTGGCGTGCATGATTTCTTTATCGACTTCAGGAGCCAATAGCACTTTCTTTCCGGTCTTGCGGACCCAGTCAGTGATCAGCTCGCGCAATTTTGCTGTCCAGAGTTCATTCTGTGCCAAGTCTGCTTTGCTGGGCTTGGTCGGGTTCATCACAGTGCCCTTCTTCGCCCCGACTTTGGGAGTGTTGCTGCGCAGAGTTACGGTGATGAATTCTTTGGACTTTAAATCGTGTGCTTTGAGCCAGGCATTGGCCTGTTCGTCATCGCGGACATCGATCCCAAAACAACCGTCGGGGCCGAACGCGAGGGACGGCGAAGTGACGCCGATTTTACGGAGGTAATAAAACGATTCCACGTCGCGCGTGTAGATGGCTGCCGCGCGGGACAGAAACTCACTCATTATTGCTTCCTGCTCCGGTGCGAAGCCGTCGAACGATTGCCCATACAGGCAGAACGGTTTGTTCGTCGCGGTACAGGCTTCGATGATATAGATTGGCGGTTTCCAGAATTGATTGAAGTGCATGCCGGAGTTGTAGAGAAAGAGATCGCTTTCATCGAAAGCTTTCTGGAATTCAGGATTGTTGGCTTTGCCACGTGCGTTAAGTCTGCCTTGCACGATCTGCACGTTGGGAAAACGTTTCCGGAGCATGGCAGTGATTTCATTTGTAGTTTTATGCAACCAGAGATGGATTTTGACGTCGGGTAGGTACGTTTCCAGATAACGGAGCGTGCCGGGCGTGTGTCCGATGTCGCCAATGTTGATGGTCTGCCAGCCAGAGCGGATTAGAGTGGTCTTTTGTCGGGGTTCCGCTGCCTGCGAGGTGGTGAGTGAGAGTAGAGATAGAAATATAAGCAGAGCGAGAAAGAAACAACAATGAATTCTACTAAAGTTCGGCACAGGTGAGGTTCCTCGGGGCGGGTGAAATTAGAAAATAAATATCTGACTTTATGAAAGCGACAGATGAAAATGAGTAGCAACATAAAAAGTGAAACGATCAATCGAGACCATATTTTTTGAGTTTGCTGTAATAAGTACTGCGTGGCATGCCCAGCATGCGGGCCGCCTGCGCCTTGTTGCCCGCACATTCCGCGAGCGCTGATTTCAACTGCTCAGGCTCTGAAAGTTGATCATCATACTGGTTTTCGCTGCCGGGAAAGCTGATGACTTCGACATCTGATAAAGGCAGCCGACGGACCGTTTCTGAAGGAATCGACTTGGTTTCGATCACACGAGTCGGCAGGCGTTTTTTCCCTTCGAGTAGATCAGCGGGCAGGTCTTTGAGTGTGATCGCTTCTTCTTCCGTGAGAACAACAGCTCGTTCGATCACATTTTCCAACTGCCTGATATTTCCAGGCCAGGGAGCACGTTCGAGAACCTCGATCGCATCGGCGTCAATATGAGTTATGCGTTTGCCAAGACGCTGTGCAGTCCGCTTGAGAAAGTAAAACGCCAGTTCAAAAATATCTTCACGCCGTTCGCGCAAGGGAGGCAGAGTAATGCTGATGACATTCAGGCGATAGTATAAATCTTCTCGAAATAGACCGTCGGTAATTTGCTTTTCCAGGTTCTGGTGAGTGGCTGTAATCAGGCGGACATCAACATGTAATGTTTCCGAGCCGCCGACTCGTTCGAACGCCCGTTCCTGTAATACCCGCAGAAGTTTGACTTGGGTATCGAGAGAAATATCACCGATTTCATCGAGAAACAAAGAGCCCCCATTGGCCATTTCAAAACGACCGATTCGATCTTCATGTGCACCCGTAAAAGCGCCCTTCTTATGACCGAACAGCTCGCTTTCCAGCAGACCAGGAGAGAGGGCAGCACAGTTGACACGCACCAGCGGCTTTTCGCGTCGATCGCTGTTTTCATGCACGGCCTGAGCCAGCAGTTCTTTTCCGGTTCCACTTTCGCCTCGAATAAATACAGTCGATTCCGAGTTCGCAACTTTGCGGACTGTTTCCATGACCGAGCGAATCGCCGGGCTGTTACCTTTGATCAGGCCCCGTTGTAACTCGTGCGGAGCCGCACTCTCGGCAATATCCTGTGAATTAATCAGTTCCGCCTGCAAGATGGAGACGAGCCGACGTTGGTCATCAATCTTTTCGACTTTGATTCTCATTTCTTCATTGAGACGCCTGAGGTCCTGATGAATTTTCGTGCTATGCAGGGCAATGCTGGTGATTTGCCCCATGGCATTCAAAAAAGTGAGATCTTCAGCAGAATACGGACTGCCCGATGATCGCTGACCGAGAGCAACAAATCCGGCAAACTCTCCATCCAGTTCCAGGTTGTAAATAAAGTCAAATCCCACCTGTCGTAGTAAGTGCTGCGCAGGTGAAGCTTCTTTTAAAAGTCCCGTAGCGATGCGTTGAAATGCCAACTCACCTTCCAGGACTTCCAGTAGTTCGGGATTGCAAGGGACCGTTGAGGGGGCGTTTTCGATTTGAAAACCGGTCAGTAATTCAAACTGATTTCGGTCCGGGTTGAGTAAATAAATGGCGGCACTCTTCACTTGCAGCACCTCACGGCAAGATGTCAGCATACGGTCGGCGATAGAACGTTGATCACCCAAACGCCCTACAGCGCGGTTCATGCGTTTTAATGCTTTATCGAGTTGATACTTCTGACGGAAGAATCGCCGATCGATCAAACGTTGAATTCGATCACGCGACCATAACAAGAGTGAGATAGCAAGTAACATCACGAGAAATACAGACACCGCCTGAGTGGAACTAGGCGCCCGGTTTAATTGTGTTCCCAAAAGTGACCCGAGAGAAATCACTGTGGCGTACACAATTGAAATACCGGCACTCACTACATAAAACAACATTCCCCTACTGATAATCTGTTCGATCAGCATGAGACGATAACGAATGATTCCCACGACAAATGCGGCCATAAAAGAGACACTGGCCAGAAACATCGGAATGCCCGCACCACCCAAGGCAAACTGAGCACGGTCAAATTCTGCAAGGTAAAGTGAATAGCCCACGGGGATCGTCGAAATCAAGCCGGCGAGAGCGATCCATTTCAACTGGTTTCGTTCAAAGGCATTCTGGCTTTTGAAATAACCGTAAAAGAGTGCCGCCAGAGTGGCGAGATAATAGAGTCCGGCGACGCTGATATATGCATAGACTGCCCAGCGCAGGACATAAACGACCTGAAATACCAGTGGCGGATATTCCTGCAGAGCTAATGCTTTCTCATCGACTTCAATATGAGATGTCCATCGCAAGTAAGTTAGACAGATAAGCATCAAGAGAGTTGTTGCGACAGGGATTGAATAAACAGTGCGGAGCAATCCGACAGGATATTGTGCCAGCCAGGGAATCACACGCGGATAAGTGATAAAAAAGTGAAGTGTGATTGCAGGGATGAGCACCGCTGCGACGACGAAGGGGATGTTGAGAGCGAGAGAGCCGGCAATAATCCACCAGTTATAACCACCAATAAAAGCGACGAGAGTGATGGTCCCCATCATAAAGAAAATACGTGTGGTACGGTCAAAAGGACGCATCCAGTAAGCAAATGCGGCGATGGCCAGAATGATAAGTTCCAGCGAAAACCAGAGCAGCGAGATCGCAACACTACCGGAGGGAATTGATTGAATTTTAATCCAGGCAGACTTGGGTAATTTCGTATTACTAACCGGATCGACGCTCAAATACTCAATTTTAATAAACCGACCACTGTTCTGAATTTCCACCATAGAGGGGACATCATGCTCAGCAGGATCCGAGTTTGGTTGCAATTGTCCCCCGGGAGGGAGATCCATATTTCTCAGGATAATGAGAGTCTGCGAATAATCGAGAAACGTTCGAATTGGAAATTCACCAATTTTGGTGAGGATATCTCCCGATTTTGGGGCAGGGATCGGCCCCGTTTTAATAATACCAGGAGTTGCTTTGATTTCGATACCGGCGGGAAGGGAGAGGCTGGGTTCGGATTCAACACTGTCCAACATCGCGCGCAGACGGAGATCGGGACTAGTAGTTACAAATCCCAGGACAATCACACTATAAACGATTGCCAGGATACCACTGCTAAAGATAACAGCTCGATTAAAGATCCCCTGATTTTTCATCGTTGGCATTCCAAACAGATACGAAAACTAGTTAAGAGATAAAAGTTTTTACATGTGTCGAACGAACTAATCAGCGCCGAAAGGTCGGCGCTGAATCGTCAACAGCTTCTTAATAGAACATTTCGGCGCCGAACTTTCAAGCTAAAGTGTCGAAATAGGATCAAATGACATTAGAATCCAGGTAAAATACGAGGAAGACAGAAAAGACAAAGGCACAATATCGAATTCAAATACCAAAAATACAGATATTTTATATTTGGACCAAGTATTCGGAAAAATGGCACAACTAATGCAGTATATCCATTTTAGAAAGTTGATAAGCAATCAGGAAACGGAGTTTGCAGGTTCTTTAGGAACCACTGATTGTCATCAGCTTTCTGACCCAGCCTGGCCCTTAAGAAGGAATTTGGTTTGGACGGACATTATCCAGATGGTCCCCCTGATTTGCGTGTTCTGACCCAGCCTGCTCATCAGTTTCTGTGAAGTGCATAAAATAAACTTTTCCGTCTACAATTCACCGCCTTCTTAAGGGCTTTCTTTATGCGCCGATTTCTGCTCCTGTAATACAAGTCAAATCCTCATTCTCCGGCAACTGCATAGATCTCTTATTTGAGGTGCCCATAAAACAGATTTGTATCGTATTCGAATGCGATGGTCCCCTTCGATTCATTGACTTCAAAAATTTCGCGCAGGCGTTTCATAATTTGCCCGTAGCGCGGATCTTCTTGATGGGGACTATAAGAGGAGGAGAGCAGTCGCCCTTTCAAGGCAGGAAAATCAAACGTCTGACTATTGGGAATACTGTAAGTCCGAATCGGATGGGGATCGAAAAACTCGGCAAAGTCAGCCGGCGAAATATTCGTATGGTTGATTTCCTGATAATCAGTAGCGAATTCGAGAAGCATTTCTTCATAAGCAACCAGAAAGGGAGTGCTCTCAGTTTTTCTCTCATTCCAGATCAGAACTACCCAGCCTTGAGGTCTGAGAATCCGTTGAAATTCGGTTTTGGTCAGACCGCGATCAAACCAATGGAAGGCCTGGCCGGCAATAATGAAATCGATGGAATTCGCCGTTAAATGCGTCTCTTCCGCTGTGGCATTAATACTGTGAAAGTGGGGGATGTCTTTAAAAAAACTTTCTGCCGCCCCTCGCATTTCGGCATTGGGCTCCACGGCATAGACGTCGTTTTGATTGTCAAGGAACATCCGGGATAGGATACCGGTACCCGATCCGATATCTGCGATCAATGAATCAGCAGTCAATCCGCATACGGTTTTTAAATGCTCCAAAACCTGGGGAGGGTAACTGGGACGGTATTTGATGTAATTATCAACACGATCCGAGAAGCGGGACGTTGGGTTCTTCATCACATCTCCTTAAATTCTGGAAAGGAACCAGACGAGAATGATTATACCGCATCCATGCTCGGTATCTCAATCAGACTGACTTATTTATTCGAGAATCAGAGACTCGTGGAACGCACTTTTTTGATTTCAGGTGGCTCTTTATCGAATGCCCAGTAATGCATGCCATGATGATTTTTTGACAGCAGCCATTTTCTCTCAGCAGCGGCAGAGTCCTGCTTAATCAATGAGAAAAGATCACTTAATACAGCACGGTTACTGCCGTAATAAGAGTGACTCATAAAGCTGGTATCGACGGCAGAAACATCGATGGTTTCGATGCCTTCCATAATAAGGGGTTCGCGGGAATCACCGGCCCTCCGTTCCTGGTTGACTGCCTTTGATGCCACCAACGCGACATCTCCTGAACCAGAATAGAGAGTCACACGATTCGACTGCGCAATTATGGCCGGGGCCAGTTCTTTAAATTCGGAAACACCTACATCGGGGGCGGCTAAGATAACGTTTTGGAATGGCTTTGCATCGGCAAAGTGTTCCGGCAAACGATTCAAAGCTCGCATCACAACCCGATTGCCCATGCTATGTACCATGATATTGATTTTTGTTCCCTGCGGCACTGAGTTCACTAACGATTCTATAAAACGGGCCATCGGTTCCACGCTCGCGTCCGCGACCTGTCCATCAAGGAGATATTTATCTACGCCTCCCTGTGATGGCCAACTGTAAGAAATGATCGCACCATTGAAAGGTAGTTCGTTGGCGATTTGTGCAGCGCGGGTGATGGCACTGGGAAAGTTGACGTTAAATCCATGAACGAACAACAGCACATCTTTTTGAGGCGAACGTTCTAACAGACTGTTTAAATCACCAAAAAATAGCGTTTCTTCTTTAGGCGTTATTGAGCTGAGTTTGACTTGCCCCTCCGGTCCTGGTGCTCCCTGCCAGATCGTTTGTATGACTTTGGTTTTTAAATCACTGCGATTTTTACGCGAAATTTGGATCTGTCCCGATCCGTAAGCCAGCGTATTGCCATATTCATTTGCGTAGCCGATTTTTCCTGAGGGATGAGTTTTCTGCAATCGATTCGTGGCATACAGAATTTTCCACTTTGTAAATTCATCAGACTGCTCAGCTGCGATGGGGTCCTTGAGAGAATCAGAATACGTTTCTACCAGTTGTTGAGACAACTCCCCCGTTACTTTCCCTGTATAAATCAGATCCATTTTGGATTTCATTGTCTGACAGGAGAAGCAGAAACAGGCGCAAAGACAGAACAACGCCGCCGGGCGTAACATGGTGGGGTACATTTCGGAGGTCTCCGAAGGGATAGGATTCGATGAGAGAGGCAGGAAGCATAGCTTTTTTTAAAAAACGTGTGAACCCCAATTTATGTGATCGATTGAGCACTTGTTGTTGTAGGGAATCAGAAAGGAAGCTGTGGATCTGAAAGCGCAAATGCGAGATTCGTTCCATTAAACAGGGCGTGTGTGAATACAACCGAAGCGTAACTGCGCCGATAATAAAAAAGTGTTCCCAGAATGAAGGCTAACGGAAATAAGGGAATACAATCAGGAAATCCATGTACGAGGCTGAAAACCAGCGAACTGATAAAGATTGCAGCGAACGGAGGCAGAACCTCTTCCAGCCAGCTTTGGAAAATGACTCGATAGACGAGCTCTTCAATGAGAGGAGCCACGACGACAGCAGAAATAAAAATCCAGATGACCGTTGAAAAATGGGGGTGTGCTTTTAACAGGATAAACAAGGGGTGCAGTGTCTCTTCTGATCGCAAACCTCGTGTTACAAACAGGAGAATCACGACGGGGATCAGCGCCAGGAGAAAACCAACAAAGCCATCGCGAAGCTGGCCCATTTTCTCATTCAGGCGAAATCCTGATTGATGCACAAATTTCGAGTTTGAGAGTACCAGACTGGTAATTAAAATCACGCCTAAAGAAAACGAAGTGAGACAGGAAACCATGACATCATTCAGTGACACGGGTTTAGTAAGGACCGTGATTTCCTGCCACTGTATCCAGAGTTTTTCCAAAGAAGTCATCATGCGCAGGGTAATCCAAAGGAGGACCAGGATGACAGGCAATGACATTTCTATAGGACAGCGATCGGCATGGAAGGGAAAAACAGCCGTCCCACTTTTTGCTTTGAAAATCCTGAACCAGTATCGCGTACTGAGAACTGCCAGTAGCAGGAGCGAGAGTTCCAGGGATAATAGAACCAGATTCAATTTAAACTACTCCCATTTCGACTATTTTGGAGATGCCAGAAAGATAAAAAGACCATCGTCGTAACCAGAATCCAGAATTACAAGTCGAATTCACATCGGTTTTACTGACTCTGTGGTACTTCGCGTCTCTGGAAGTTATGCTACTCAGAAGGAAATGGAGTCTTTCAACCTCAGATAAGGTATGTAATAAGCGTTGTGGGCAATATTCTTGAAGAAATAATCACACTTAAACGGACAGAAGTCAGCAAGGCAAAAGAAGCGAGACCTTTTGAGGTGTTGGCAGAGCAATTGCATGCCGCGCCTCCCGTACGAGATTTTGTGAACTCTTTAACAACTCATGGTCCGGTAGGCATGATCGCTGAAGTCAAAAAGGCTTCCCCCTCTGCAGGGCTCATTCGTGAAGACTTCCAGCCGGTAGAGATTGCACAGATTTATGAAACATCGGGAGCAGCCTGCATCAGTGTGTTGACCGACGAACATTATTTTCAAGGACATTTGAACTACTTGAAAAAAGTCCGCAACGCTGTCTCGATTCCGGTTTTGAGAAAAGATTTCATTATTGATCGCTATCAGATTCTGGAAGCCCGCGTTACCGGTGCAGATTGTGTGCTCCTGATCGCAGAATGTCTGGATGAATGCGAACTGGAACGGCTCTACGCCTATGCGCTTGAGTTAGGGATGTCGGCTTTAATAGAAATTTATGAACCGAAGAATTTGAAACGCGTCTTAAAACTATCTCCCCCCATGTTGGGAATTAATAATCGTAATCTGAAAACTTTTGTAACAACACTCGATCACTCGATTCAATTGAGTTCGAAAATTCCTGCGGATTGTTTGCTGATCAGTGAAAGTGGAATCAGGAATCGACAGGATGTACTTCGTCTGCAAAATGCGGGAGTGCGGGGAATCCTGGTAGGAGAAACGCTCATGCGGGCTCCCAATATTAGTGAAAAAGTAAAGGAATTGCTTGAGGGCAACGTCTAAGAACTCTTCGTGTTCATCTTCAAAATTAACCTGTCAGCAGAGTAGAGAAGGATCAGCCATGTCAGATACGGAACAACAAGTGGAACACGTAATGGTCGTTCCCACGCTTCTTTTTCATGAAGTAGGCTATTTTCAAGGGTTTAATGATCAGGTTGAACCTTATCTGAAAACGTTGTTTGATCCGAATTATATCAGTTTCAGGCCTCGTGATACTGTTGAAGAAGACCCCAGCTTCAAGCAATTGATTCCCTATTGTATTTTTCGACATGAGGGCAAGATCTTCTACTATACTCGCGGTTCTAAAGGGGGAGAGCAACGGCTCCATAGTAAACGTTCGATCGGTATTGGCGGACATATCTCTTCAGAAGATGAAGCCAAAGCAGGATCTACCTATCGAGAAGGAATGCAACGCGAAATCGATGAAGAAGTTACAATGGAAACTAACTATACAGAACACTGTGTAGGGCTGATCAATGATGACGAAACTGAGGTCGGAAAGGTCCACTTGGGAATAGTTCATGTTTTTGACCTAGAGTTGCCCAAAGTTCTACCCCGTGAAGAGTCGATCATAGAGACAGGGTTTGACTCACCGGAAAAACTGTTACAAGAGTTAGAACAGTTTGAAACATGGTCGCAGATCTGCCTCAAAGGATTATTTGAGCTATCTTAACACAACTCGGCAAAAACTGCCGCTTGATACCATGAATCCGAATTTTTGATGAATTGATTCACGACAAAGCCGCATTTAGCATAGCAGCAGTCTGCTCATAAAAGGATTAAGAGCAGGTAGTCGTCGACAAATGTTTCTACAAGAGAATCGAAGTGACAAAGGAGTGTCTTCAAAATGAAAATCACATTTCGCGGATGGATCGTTATTAGCTGTTTTATGCTCGTATTGTCGGCGATGGCAATTCTGGGAGCAGGAGTTCATGCTCAGCAAGCAGCTTCCACAAAACCCGTCATTACTTCCGACGCTAAAAAAACGGGACAAATTTCCGAAGAGCAATTAGGAAATCTGTTGAAAGCAATGGGTCTCACAACGACCAAAAAGAAAAAACGCTTTGACTTTCAGTTCAAAGCCAATCAAAACAAGGAAGAGTGGGAACTTTCCATGTCTGCCGTTCTGAGTGAGAACGGTGAATGGGTCTGGGTAATGGCGTGGCTCGACCCACTTCCCCGCAGTGCCGCTGATGTTCCACGGACAGCCATGTTGCGCTTGCTGTCAGATAACGACCGCATGGGAAATGGCAAGTTTTTCGCTTACGTTTCCAGCAATCGTCGATTTGTCCTGCAGCGAGTCATTCCCAATCAGGATATGTCTACGAAAAGGTTTCATGCCATTCTCAGCGATTTGGGAAGTAGCGTTGTTCAATTTTATCCTCATTGGTCAACCGATAACTGGAAACGTTCAACAACGCCTGCACCACAGCAATCTGCACAAAATAAGCCTGCAGCTCCAACACGAACGGCGTCAGGTGTTTCTAACTTCAGCACTAAGAAGCAGAATTAGTTTTTAAGTGACACAGAATCTGAATACGATTCCATTTTGAAGACGAGATCACAATCCTTGTTACCTGTCAGGTAGCAAGGATTGTTTTTGTTTCAGACAAGATTTCTTTGTCTGATGTGCCTGCTTGATTGCGCTGTCTTCAACCTGCTAAACTCATTGCTCAAAGATACCACCGAAAGTGAAAGAACTATCCATGCGTGCGATTCGCTTTGAGCAATTTGGAGAACCGGCAGAAGTTCTTAAACTCTGTGAGATTGAAGAACCTGTTGCCAGGCACGGAGAAGTTCTCGTTCGTATGCAGGCCAGTCCCGTTAACCCTTCTGATTTATTGAATATTCGAGGAAACTATGCCAAAAGGCCCGACCTTCCGGCAACTCCCGGATTTGAAGGAGTGGGCATCGTAGAGTCGAGCGGAGGTGGCTGGCACGGTGCCTTCCTGAAAGGACGGCGGGTGATTGTCTTAAATCGCCATACAGGCAACTGGGCTGAAAAAGTGGCAATATCCAACCAGTTTGTGATTCCAGTTTCTTCAAAACTGACACTGGATGAATCTGCGACGTTTTTTGTGAATCCGGCGACTGCTTATATTCTTGTGAGACAGATCTTGCGGATACCGAAGAATCAATGGCTGTTGCAGACAGCAGCAGCTTCTGCTGTCGGAAAAATGGTCATTCGACTAGGGAACTACTATGGGTTTCATACGTTGAATGTCGTCCGTCGACATGATCAGGTTGAGCATTTAAAAAAAATGGGTGCCAGGCATGTGATTGTGTTTAACGTGAAACATGACAATGAACGTATCCTGATAGATCAAATTCGTAAAATTCTTGGTAATGCTCGTCCTCAATATGCCATTGATCCCGTCGGAGGGCAGACGGCATCTTCCATCGTTAAATTAATGGGTGAGCGAGCGAAATTAATTCTCTATGGATCTCTAGATAATGCACCGCTTGACTTTCTGGCGCGAGAATTGATCAGAAATGGCGGGAGTATTGAAGGATTCTGGTTGGCTCATCAGGTGGAAGCATTATCATTAACAGCAAAAATTAATCTGGTATTGATTCTGACAAAATTAATTCGAAAAGGGGTGTTACAGACAGAAATTGGAGCCTGGTTTCCCCTGGACCAGATAGCGCAGGCTGTCACCGAGGCTGAAAAAACGGGAAAAAAAGGAAAGGTCTTGCTTTCCATACAGTAGGAGCGCTGAATGGATTAAATAAACCTGTTGACAGAGCAAACGGCACAGTTCCGTTTCAAACATAGCTTGCATAGCTTGAGAACATGGTTCTTGAAAGATGGTTTTTATTCCGAATGTTCAACGATCTCTTTTTATTGATATTCTGCTTTGAGCTGACTCTGTATCTGATCTTATGGCTGACAGTCTATCAGAATCCTGTCAAAACCAATCTAGATACGGCATTCCTATTATTTAAATCGTCGCTGCCTTTGACGACAGTTCTTTTTTCAGGTGTTGCTCTGTTAGCGGCTTCTGCAGGCTCGACTCACCTGGATTCCATTCAGCACTATCTAAGTAAATTCAACCAGGAAAACAGTTCATTATTGAGCCATTCGATTCCAGCTTTGGGTATTGTTCTGATCGTGGCAGGTATTGCTTTTCGAATGGGAACGATTCCCGTCAATTTCAATTACAGAGTTCTAGTGAAACCGATGCCTTTTTGGCTGTCGATTTTATTCACTCTGCTTTCAGTCTGTGCAGGATCGGCACTTTTAGTTCTGTTTGTGAATAAAATTGCGGTGAATGAATTCGCGTATATAGAACAGGTTTTATTTTTCATTGCTTTAGTTATTTTGGCTACCACTGCCGGACTCTTGCTGATTGAGAAAGAACTAAAAGTCATACTGATTTTATTCATCATGCAGATCACTGGGGTATTCTTTGCGCAGCTTTCTGTCACGTGTTGGAAATGGCGACATGATTTCTTTGGAGAAGATTCGATGTCCATTCTGGATATGATGAACGAATTCTCTCCGATGTGCTTGTTTTCATTCCTGGCAGTGATGGGAATAGCCTGTCTGCTAGACAGCTTGAGCAGTCATCAGTCTGCGATCATGTATCAGGAACAGCTACAAGGATTGATCGGCGATCAGCGATTATTAGGCACTGCGGCTCTTGTATTGCTGGCCATTCTAATGGGATTTCCGGGCCTGTCTGCTTTTCAATTGAAGTGGCAGACGACACTGGCACTTTTTGAGATTCACCAGGAACATGCAATGACAGCGATTGCAACCATACATAGGGGATACCTTGGGTTAGCTATCTTGATGCTGGTTTCTTCCACCATCGTAGCCTTCGTCTGTGCAAAACTGATGATACAGATTAGTTTTGCAAAACCCCTTGCACGCAATCGTGTTATAGAGCAGAAAAAAATGGCCTTCTTTTGCTATTGTTGCGTGATCGTCTCGTTGATATTCAATCTGAGAATGATGGTGAAGCTTTAGAGGCTAGCTGAATCTGTAAGGCAAGATCAAGAAACTTTTTTATCGTCCGTACAGACTTTGTAGATAAAAACATGACCGCAGTGAGGACAATCTACAGAACAGCCAAGTCGCTTCGATTGATATTCTAAAGAGGTAAGCTGACGAGACTCATTTATCCCGTATTTAGGTGTGATTTTTTTATCACAAGCCGGGCAGATTACATCTGATTCATTTTGGGGCATTTAAATTCTTTCCGAATTCATAGGACATTATCAAAACCGTAACCCGCAATGTAGTTTGGCACAGTTTAAAGTCATAACGAATAAGGTGCTTTAAATCTAATAATCAATTTTAGCAGGTAAAGCCCTCCAGTTTGTAAAGTTAATTTTCTATTGAGGATCAGTTCTTCAATTCGAATGAAGAGCGGATCTCAAATACTAGAAAATACAGAGGGGCGGCAGTTCCATGCAGACAACCCCGTCCATCTCCATCTCTGTCCCTGAACGGGCTAGACGAAACTGCCGCCACCTGTATCATTTAGTATCGGACATCAAATAACTTAGATCACAAAATAACTCAGATCACAGCTAAAAATTCTAAAATAAGGGTATGACAACTGTTTGGCACACCTTATGAATTTATCAAAAAGAAATTTCGAATCAAATGGCCTTTAATATTTAATTTGAGTTGAAGTGATATGCGATTCAAAAGTACGTCATTTTTGACCACCGAATTTTATAGGACTCGATAGCCACTTAATGATTTAATCGAGATGCTGGAATGATTTGTCAGACCGGGTTAAGCTAAATGAAGTTTATTGTCCAGATATTCATGTTTAAAAATGAAGGTGTACTGTGAGAGTTGTCACTTTTGGTGAGGTTATGTTAAGGCTGGCTCCTCAAAATCATTTGAGATTGAGGCAATCCATTCCAGGGCATCTTGAATCGACGTTCGGAGGGGGTGAGCTCAATGTCGCCGTTTCGATTGCCTGCCAGGGAGGTCATTCCGCTTTCGCGACGGCATCGCCGGATAATGCAATCACGGATTCGCTTGTTCAAGAAATGCGAAAAACAGGCGTGGATACAAGCTTAATCTATCGGAGCCAGCAAGGGCGATTTGGGATTTATTTCGTTGAAACCGGAGCCAATCAACGAGGAGGGACTGTAACCTATGATCGTGGGTTCAGTTCTATTGCACTGGCATCTACTGAATTATTTGACTGGGATCAGATCTTTCAGGGAGCGACTTGGTTTCATATTACAGGAATCACTCCCGCGATTAGTGAATCGGCAGCAGAATTAACTTGCAGGGCCCTCCAGGAGGCACGCCAGCGCAATGTGACTGTCTCCTGCGATTTGAATTTTAGAAAAAAACTTTGG
>NZ_CALEMX010000541.1 GCF_937910335.1 uncultured Gimesia sp.
CTGAAACTCGATTAATTCCTGTTCCAGCTCGGCAGAGTAAACTGTTCGATAACGACCATCAAAGGCTATCCGTGAGTCGGGAAACGTCTGCCAGATCACATACTGTGCCCAACCGTAGTCTGTTAATATATTCCCGGACAGCTTTTGATCCTGGAACACTTCAATCGTCGCGACAGGCATGCCCGGTGCTCTGCTTTGGGTTTCGACTCCAATTTGCCAGGGAAGTATCGATTCTTTCCCGAGTTGTACTACCGTATGGAGACCAAACCCGCTGATGACAAACATGGTAGAGATGGCTAAAAATAAACGTAACCTAACACGTTCTGGCCCTGACCACTGCTGAATCAGCTGAGGAAATAACCTTCGGATCGCATCAGAAACAGGCTGCGCTAATAAAATAATAACAGCAATCGCCAGTAAGGCGACATGTCTGATATGACTGACAGCCTGATAAGCCACTACCACGATCAAGATCAGATCGATCCACTGCCATTTTTTCGAACCGAAAAATGCCAGTGCAATCAGCAAAAAAGGAATATAATACAACAACGCCTGCTGTGCTTCCCAAAGTGGTTGCCACTCACGCACAATCTGTTTTGTAATCAGATGATCCCACAACATCTGATGTAAGCGAACACCATAAGGATTAATCAGCGTCACAGCCCAGCTTAGACCAATGGCCGTTCCCAGACGGAGAAAATCTCTCTGTTGATAGTTGGATCGATAAACGCCGTATCCCATCCACAACAGAACAATCCCCTGTATTCCAACTCCCGCCAGAAAACCTCCATGTGAGTTGGCCCACAACAGCATCACTATTGGTAAATACCAGATCGACTTTGACTGAGGGCGATCGAGATAATGCCTGAGCAGTAACAGTGTCACTGCAAAACAACCAAAGGTAACCAGTTGCGGGCGAACGAATACCACAAACTGTGAAAGACAAAAAGCGGAATACACCAGCAATAAAATTGCGGCAGCAAGACTTGCCCTGAATTTTCTTAAGGCGATCCAGGCGGGGATAAAAATCACCAGTAACCAGAAATTACGCCAGAACCAGAGCCCGAGATCACCAAAATTGCTCCATAACCATCCAAATGTCAATTCGGAAAACCATTCGTGATTCACCCAGACCGCGCCCGGTTCGGTATAACAAAATGGATCGGTATGCTCTACCAGTACGTGTTGCTCAATCGCCCGTAGACCATACAGCGTGTGTCCCCAGAGATCGGGGTCAGCAATCGTGACCGTGCAGATAAGAAACAGGCAGGCACACCAGACCAGGCCAGTGCAAAACCACCATTCGCGATCACACATCTTCCATTCTGTGGGAATTTGCTCTAATTCAGTTCCCTGCACAACTCATCCTCAATAGCATCTCGCTGGCACCACTCTGAACCTTCAACATCAGAGGGGCAAGAGCATAATAAAAAAAGATCTGCACATAATTGCACAGATCTTTATTTGTTTCAATTTTAACATTCAGCCAGTCAACTCAATCCAGCAGAATGATTCCTACTTGCTTTTCAGAATGTCTTCCAGACTTGGAAGAGGAGAATGAATTGGCCCCAAAGTAGGAAGACTCTCACCATTTGATGGGGATTCTTCATACGAAGTCAAATCAATTTGTTCATAAATTCGAAGGAACATTTTATGAGAATAAGGTGCCTTCGGATCGCCACCAAGAGCGACTACTTCACCCTTTTGTCTCAAAATATTCGAATAGTTGTAGGGACGAAAGTAATAATATCCATGATAGACTGGTGTGTACGCGTAATGCGGATACATTTCTCCCGTCGTTGTTATATTAAACCAGCCTCGCTTCTTAAGCTGGCAACAACCATTACAGAAACTACTTCCGCAAGCGTCACAAATACCATTGTTTCCGCTTCCACTCTGGCATAAACCAGCCCCGTTTCCAGCCATACATGAATGGGCTGCAGGATAATTACATTCACCCGACGTTAACGAGATTGTTGCCGGAGCACTGACAGTATCTGCAGTTATCACTTCACCATCGTACTGCCAAACACTTAAACCGATGAGCAATGCAAAACTCGCATTCATGGGACCACCTTTTATATTCTTACGTTGTTTTAACAAATACTTGATACAACAACTTAATTAGTTAAGAAAAACGGTGAGTGACAATTTCGTTTCACTCTAACACATAGAACACAATGTCTCTCACCATTGCTCGTTTTCGACAAAATACTCGTCAAAGGTAAAGTAGAATATAAGAAAAATCGATAACTTATGAAAAATTGCATAATCTGGGTAACAACGCACATTTCTTATAAACCTCCCGTACAGGTTTATCCGATATGACTGTTGCGATGGGTTTTTTATGAACACATTGTTTCGCAGGCATCTTATGTCTTATTTGAATTATGCCACATACCAGTAAAATCTGACCTTTCTTTTTCACAGGTTTGGATTCATCTTAAAAGGTTTGATCATCAAATAAGACGAAATCGACAAATTGAAATCAGTTCCATTAAACGTGGTTTAATGAGAATTATGGACTCCATCATAAATTGCTAACTCCAATTTCTCATAATTGAAGACCAAAGGATTGGGAGACAAGTATGTCTATAAACACCTCTTGGAAAAGACGCACTATGCTGGCATTAGCTTGTGGTGTAGTTATCACAGCCTCGCCTGTTACTGCACAGGTGCCACCAGCTCCTCCTGTTCCAGGAAAAATTAAAACACAAAGATTTAATTCTGGTGCTGCTAAAAAACGAACGCCAGTCGTAAGTACTCGAACAAAAGAAAAAGTTCATCAGCTTGTTGATCGAATTTATGAATCGGAAGTTGAACTTAGCGTTCAGCAAAGGCATTCAAAAATTCTTAAAATGAAGATGAGCATCTTCCGAGTCGCGATTGCAGATCCATCAAAAATCGAAGTCGTTGCCTTCGGTGCCCAGGAAGTGGAAGTCATCGGAAAAGAAACCGGTACGACAACAATGACACTTTGGCTGGGTGAAGAAGCAAATCCCCAGATCTTAAGTGTACAGGTCAAAGTCGAAGGTGATAATTCCATCGAAGACTTGCGTCGAATGGAATATGGTGAATTCCAGAAGATGATTAACGAGTTCTTTCCGAACAGTAAGGTTCAGTTAATCCCCTTCGCTGATAAGTTGATCGTTCGCGGTCAGGCACGCGATGAACAGGAAGCAACTCAAATCATTTCGATTATTCGTGCTCGCTCCGGATCAGATGGAAATCTAGGAGGAGGCGGAGGTGGTGGCTCACTGTTTGCAAATGGTCAAGCGGCTGATCCTTTTCCTGATGGAGCCATTCTACCGGAATCAACCGTCGTTGACATGTTGAAAGTGCCAGGCGAAAAACAAGTGATGCTGAAAGTACGTATCGCTCAAATAAATCGCTCTGCTGCTCGAAGCGCCAGTACAAACTTAATTGTTGACTCGGGAGATTTCGGTTGGAGCCAGATTTTCACGGGAACTGCCAGTAGTCTTGCCGGAGGTGGAACAGGATTAGTAACCGCGTCACTTACCAGTGATGAAGTCGATCTGTTTATTTCTGCACTTGCTCAAAATGGATATGCAAAAATTCTTGCTGAACCAAATCTGGTAACCATCAGTGGTCGTTCGGCTAACTTTATCTCCGGTGGTGAATTCGCAGTGCCAACCGTTGTTGGTGTAGGTGGTGCTCAGGCTGCAACGACTACATTTAAAGGCTTTGGTACTCAACTTTCATTCCTGCCTACTGTACTGGATAAAGATCGTATTCGATTACAGGTCACACCAACATTCAGTTCCATCAACCCGGCACTTTCAGTGAATGGAATTCTGGGATTGAATACACAATCAGCCAGTACAACAGTTGATATGCGAGAAGGACAAGTTTTTGCAATCGCTGGATTGATTCAAGAACAACAACGCGGCGATTTAAACAGAGTACCATTCATTGGAGATATCCCTCTGGTAGGTCCACTGTTTTCAAATAAAGCTGTCTCACGAGACGAAACAGAACTGATCATCCTGGTCAGTCCAGAACTGGTACATCCCATGGAAGCAGAAGATGCTCCTACTGTTCTACCTGGTATGGAAGTAACCGAACCAGGAGATTGGGACTTCTTCTTCTTAAACAATATTGAAGGCAAGCCAGATGTGCATCACAGAAGCACTGTCTGGTATATGCAGAAAAAACGGATTCACCGACAGCAGAAAGATTTTCTGCACCAAACAAAATCTGATAAATACTATATCAATGGTGACTACGGATTCTCTGACTAACACTAATTATTATTTCTTTGCCAGGTGATACTTATATAATTCCAATCACACTCATTTTTATGATGTGAGAGAAATACAAGGAAGTAACCGATGTCTATACAACCCAAAATTGCATGTTTGCCTGCTATTGTATTAGCAGCAATGCTGGTCAGTGGTTGCCAACATAAACAAAATCAGGCCCAGATCCCATATGATTCTGCTGCACCACTTGGAACCATCAGTGATGACATTTGGCAAAAGCAGGAGGAAAACGGTGAAGCCTCTGACTTCGTAATTCACGAAAGTGAATTTGTCGGAACGACTGCGAAACTGAATGCTGCTGGCGAAGACCACATCAAACAAATTGCAGTACGTATGATTTCAACCCCATTCCCGGTTGTCGTTGAGCCCAGCTCTATGTCTGTGAAAGAATCAGATGAATATAAATATCCGATTCACGGAAACGATGACTTGGATTTGCATCGACGAAATGTCATTGTCAAAATGCTTCAAGCCATGAATGTACATGATGCGGACGAACGCGTCGTTGTATCTCCAGCGTTTACTCCAGGTTTTGAAGGCTTTGAAGCCTATCGAGCATATTCCAACGGATTCAGAAACCGTGGAAACGGCGGCGGCGGCGGCGGCTCCTTCGGAGGATTCGGCGGCGGTGGACTCGGTGGCGGCGGCGGTGGAATCTTTTAATACCACAGGAATTCGCTAGATAATCATCATATAGTGGACGGGTTCCTGGGAATCCGTCCACTTTTTAATGACATTGGGATCGAACATCAAATCCCAACGGATCTATTACAGGACATGCAAAAAAAGACTTTTCAATATTCAGAAGTGTCCTCCTCAAAAATAATTCGATAAGTGTGGCACTCTCCAACTCATCAGTCAGCAAAATGCCAGGAACAGAATAATGAACAACAAAGGATTGTCTTGTTCAACTGTGATCCTTATCATCACAATCACATTCCAGGGATGTACGCAACTTGGAACGCAAGTTGCAAAAGTTAAATCGGTGATGCCCGGGCAAAAGCAGCCGGAAAATATCATTGCAGCTGCCCGTTCTTATGAAAAAAAACATGAATGGCTGGCTGCCCGTAGCGAATACGAAAAATATTTGAATAAGAATCCCACAAGTGTCAAAACCTGTCATCGATTGGGAATTGTCTGCTCACATTTGGGAGACACCGTTGCCGCCACGCGTTATTTCACACAAGCCAGACAGCTTGAACCGAATAATTCCGAAGTGCTAAATGATTTTGGATTCGCTTTATTTAAACGAGGACAATATCAGGCTGCAGAAAAAGTATTCTCTAATGCCTTACAAAATGATGCCAACAACGAACGCATCATGAATAACCTCGCATTGACAGTGGGGCATCAGGGACGATTCAAAGAAAGCTTCTCTATCTTCCGCAATATTATGCCTGCAGCAGAAGCACATGCCAATCTCGCCTACATTCATACACAAAGAGGCGAGGGAGAATTAGCGCTAAGTGAATATGATTTGGCGCTAACTGCAGATCCAAATCTGGAACGAGCAGGCATGGCAGTCGCGGAATTAGTCGAAATGAAAAACTTGACAATCGCAAGACAAGTCAAAAAATCCGACCAGCAACTGGCTACCAATAAAGTCGTTCCCAAAACGCAAACAAAAACTAAAATACAACCCGAAAAACAAAATATACAACTGGCACGTTCGAAGCGATCGGTGCAGACAAAACCATCACAAGTGCCAGAAAAAACCGTAGAGAAAACCGTCCCGATTATCAGAGAAAAACTGATTTCGCAGGCTTCCATGAAAAAAGAAAGACTGATTCCAACTCCACGAACAACACTTCCTCAGGCGAAATCCAAGGTAGAAGAAGAGGCTCTGGAAATCAATTCGTTCCGGACACTGGATGAACTCAACCAGGAGGAAAAGTCGGTGATCATTCGGATTTCAAACGAAGTCAGTCAAAAAGAACCCCTCTTCCGTTCTCCTCGCGAATTAACAAGTACAAAAAAGTAGCCAACCAAATCCTGGAATTTTGCGTTCAATGCGTAAACAACGACCAGGATCTCGCCCGTCTTAATCTACCCTGTTCGGCGAATACCAATTCCAGTCACTCCTGTCATTTCACGCGTGCTTCAATTGATTTTACAGTGGAAGCAGCTTGAAACTGAAAATTTTTGTTATCGGTACTACTGGAAACTTCTTCGATTTTTTTCAGGCTTTTTTCTGTCCCGATCTCTTTGAGAACTCGAAAAACGCTCACCAGTGTTAGAAAATTTGAGGGATCAAGTTGGTCTAAGACAGCATCTTCCGCATCACTACCATATTCGATCAATTTTTTTGATGCATTATGGGATTTAATTGGTACTTTTAATAATTCTGCAATCGCCTTAATCCCTTCCGGACTCTGATGCTTCAAAATCGCATCCATCACATTTTCTGATCCCAAAATGTTCACTTCAGGTAACAGCTCAAATAATGCGGGAAGATCACCCTTTGTTGACCAGACGACCAAAGCCTTAGAAGCATCTGCGACAACCGTGATATCTTTACTATTCAATACTCCAATTAATATTTCAGAGACTTCCGGATTTTCCTGCTTCGGTTTTGCCTGGCTTAATTTTTGTAAAGCAGCTTTACGTTTGAGTACATTTTTTGTAGCCAGATCAGTAAGAATCTCTTTCAGGTCAGCATCAATGTTTTCGGGGATCTCAAATTTCCCCGCTGCTTCACGTTTTTTCATTTCTGCGAGATGCTTCTGCTGCAAAATCTCCTGATCTGCCTTGTACTTGGCGAGTTCCTCTTCCGTGAATTGTTTTGAATTAATGGTAATTGGAATTTTATGAACTGATGCCTCGGACCGACGAAACATCGTGTAGTTCAGATTGAGACTTTTAACGCCCCCCTGTTTCTTGTCAAATTGAATGGTTCCCGTTCCCGACAATTCGACTTCGGGACTGCCATCAACGGTTGAAACAGTACGGTAAGAATGTTTGACGGAAATGGTAGCTTCATCAGCGGTCTGTCCCGTAATCCTATAGTCAGTTACCTGTTTGGCACCCATCGTTTTTTCAATATTAGCCCCGCGGAATGGCCGTGGTATACGATCTGACGAAATAATGGAAATACTAGTCTTTTCACTTTCAGACCACTCTGATTTCCCTTCTGCAGAAAGCGGAATTAAATTGATTTGAGACAAATGCCCGATCAGATAGGGTAGCAGTGAAGACCCTTTCACCGTATCGATTTCCCCATAACGATTCAGGCTTAAAACATGGGCCTCACTTGCCCCCCGGATGTTATGTGACAGCCCCGCAAAAGGACTTCCCAGACGGTGCATTCTCATGGGAGGCATCAAGAACCGTTTCGTTTTACTCTTCGTTGCAGAATTCAATTTCCCTGAACAGCGCACAGAAAAACCATCCGCATTTGATTTAATGACTTCATATTGTTCAACGCCGCTTAATAATTCGGAATAATTTTCCTTAGAAACGTCGATCTTGACCTGATAGGCAAAACGTTGACCTTCCTCCCAGGCGTATTTGAGTTGCACTGTCTCTGCTGCAGAGACAGAAATCTGCATAGCCAGAGTCAAAGAAAAACCGAGGAACATGACCGTAAGAAAGCGATTCCTGATTCGAAGCATCTGAATGAGAACGAAAAACACAGAGTGCAATTGAAATCCGGGCAACATAGAGATCTCCTCAAGAATGTACTAAAAAAAGATTCCAGCAGATTTATCAGGCAACATATCTCATCCAGTATAAAAACCTGCAATTCAATTGCATCATAAAAATAGGGATTTTCGAAGTTTAACCTTTGATTAACCAGTCAACGGCTGAATTCTCCCTGTTCGCTTTTTCGTTGAACATCTCCACTTTATTAAGCAAACCAGCCGAATTGTAAGTTGCTTGCACCAGTTTAGGAACTACCGCTGAGTCCCCGGCAATCCAGAGCGCCGCAGGCTGGCACAACGATAATAAGCCATTCACATCACCGTATTTCACAGCCCCTGGCCATAATCTGAGATCGCGAATTTGAGTAATCTCTGCAAATCGAAATCCGCCAGTATCGACCGCTAACTGATCAATCAATTCCGGCGAATGCGCACAGGCGGCAGCAGCCCGAACTCCGGAAAAACCAAAACCAACCAGACTGATTGATTGCGGATTGCTCTTGTGATTTTTGGAAAAACAGAGCACATTCAAAACATCATGTACCTGTTTTGATAAAACAGGGTGATTGTACCCCAAAGTATAACCGGCAAATTCGCGAGGATTCTTAACAACAGGCATCTCTGTAGGTGCGGGCTGACTCTGATTGAAATCACCCTGATACAACACATCTATTCCAGCGACTGCCGTTCCCGCTTCCACTAGACGTTGAATCGGTGCAGCCAAAGATCCATCTTTCTGAAGTAATCCCGACTTCCCTTGATCGTGTAACCAGATCACCACTTTCTGATTCCATTGATTCGGCAGCAAGAACAGAGCTGGCGTCGCTTCTCCATAGCGCTCATTTTTGAGCAGCGTATGATATTGACGAAATCCCTGCTTTTCCTCTTCTGAAATATTTTCTACCTTCACATCATCAGCTTCAGGGAAAGTGCGCCCCACCATCACTTCGACTGCACCTCCTACTATTTCTCGATATTTCGCCAGGCTCGTACTATCTTTCGGTGTAAGACGTTTAATCTGATCTGCATTGTTTCGCGCTAATGAATGTAAAATTTTCATCTCCGATTGCTCATCACTCGGAGGACCCGGATACTTTTTGCTCCAGACAGTTAACTCTTCGCGAGTTAATGGTTGAAAATCGGGTTCAATGATGGGGCTGGTTTTTCCTAATTTGAAATGCTGATTGAAAAACTCATACATCATCGCACGGCTGACATAATTATAATTATGCGGGAAAGGATAATATTTCCCCACCACATTCTCAGGAACTCCCATCATTTTAAAATGCTGTTTGAGTTCCGGGAGCCCTTTGGTTTCAATCTCTTTAGTCCAGTCATTCGCAGCAGACATGCCTATCGGACGAGGGGCCAGTAAGGCAGCAAATTCGATATTCCCTGTATCGATCCGTAAATACGTCGCGTTTTCACAAGTGCAGCCTCCCTGCATGGCCGTTGAAACCATCACCGCTGGAAACGCAGCGGAAATTCGATCATCAATAGCTGCCAGAATAAATGTTTGTGTCCCGCCACCACTGGCTCCAGTAATTCCAATCCGTTTCGTATCAACTTCAGGCATTGAACTCACCCAATCGAGAGCGCGAATTGAGTTCAACGTTTGTAATCCCAATGCATTGATCAAACGCAATTCGGATTGCGCGCTGAATAAGCCCCAATTCTTCTCACTCGACATCGCCGGTCGTTGCTTGGCAAAGCCGTGTATCAATTTGTTACTCAAACTGAATCCGTCTGCATAACCCAACATATCATAATGAAACACCATACAACCCATCCGCGCCAGTTGAACACAACGCGCTTGCAGCGGATACCTTCCCCCGACCTCATATTTCTCAGCACCGGCCTTAATATCTTCTTTAACGCGTTTTTCCCCACTGTCATGAAAACGACCTTGTGCAAAATGACCATGTGGAGAGAGAATCATAGGAAACGGCCCCTGCTTCCCTTTGGGACGATACAAATTCCCGGTAACAAATAGACCCGGAGAACTTTCAAAAAATACTTTCTCGACCGTGTAATCATCGCGGTCCACTTGACCATGCAGAGTGGCTTCGATTTTCATTTTTTCAGGCTCTGGCCAGACACCAGCGGCGACTTTAATTTGCCGTTTCACATACTCCGCACGTTCTCGCCATTCTTCGGGTGATTCACTCGGCTTAAAGGGGAAATATCCGCTGAGATCTTTTAATTCTCCCAGTCGACTATCATCGAATTCTGGAGTCCCGTCGGCAGCAAAGAGGCTTCCTGTAGCGGCCGTCGTATTGACCACACCTGCCGACAACAACGCCAATCCAATATTTTGCAAAGCTGCCCTGCGATCCATTGAAAATGGCTCATCATTCTGGAACATTCGTCTCCCCGCTTTCTTCAAGAGTGCATTTAACGAAATCGTTTCAGCCCAAATTCTAATTTAATGAGCCTGAATCCTGGCGTAGTTTATAGTATGACTGATAATTCATACCGAAATCTTAGTTTAAAAAGACTCATCCAGTCTAACCATAATGCCTTCACCGATTCCAGCCTGAGGACATCTTTTTGGCGACACAGATAATTTTTCTCCGTCTTTAAAAACAGCCTATAAAAAACAGCTCATTCCACCATGATCCGCCGAGCCAGCTAGGGGAAACAATCAAACCTCTAATCATTCCCGCAGCGAAACGAAACGGGTTTCCTTTTTGCATCGCACGCAATCATCGACTCCACATCGACTGAGAATCTTTTCCCTCAATCGAAAATCAAAAGAACCATTTCTCGACGGCCCCGTATCCATTGCTGCCCCCCCCGATCTGTCACCTTGATTTACCAGTGTCAATTTACCACTAAGAAAACACCACTGAAAAAACTGAACTTGACGCTATCCCGCCCATCGCGAATATGCGTCGCGCGCGAAATGCGTTTTTTGCCCACTGCTTTTCGATAACACTAAATCTCTCACTACTATAAAAGTGACTGTGTTTTGAAAATCTTCACCTGAAAATTCCTCACCAGTTCCCAATGTCTCGTACTTTCTCGAAGCCGTTCGACGACTTTTCGAAAGAAATGCACTACCAGTCGAGTATTCCTCGCATGCTCTCCACGCTACCTCGAAGCTCAAAATGAACTTGACCCCTGGTTGCCCATCCAGAAGATTGACCCTGTGCGTTATCAAGTGGAAACACCAGCAGAAAAACACAGGAAACCAGTTCATGAATACTTTCCTTTCTAATTCCCAACCCCAACAACGCGTGACAAAAAAACAACGAACATTAATCTTACGGCTCATTAAAAAAATGATTGGTCTCGGAAGGTATTCTTCCGAAATCAAAACCGCCTACACATTATAAGCAGTAGCCACCCAGCCCCCGACATGAAAATCCGGAACTGCATAAACTTCACACGATACACAGTAAGTAGCGACTGTATTGATCAATCAGAAAATCACCAGTGTTGATGAAGCGGGTCATGCGGTAGCGTGCTTCATCGTGAGTCGCCTCTGATGAATTGAATTCGTACAAGCCGACGATTTCGACACTGTTATTATAGCTGGACTGGTTGGTACGGACGCCATCAATGACTTCGTAGTTGAGGTTGCCCCATTTGTCCTGCTCCATGAAACTGGCACCACCGGCACTGGAGACGATATTGAAACCATCGCCTGAGCCTGACATCTGGAAGTGGTAACCGTTGTTATTGATGAGCAGTTCGGAGATGGCGCGATCGGTGATCGTGCCATCGATCATGGTGATGTCTTCTGTGCCGATTGAGGTGGTACCCCCGTCAGCGGACATCCCGAATGTTCCCGACAGGCCACTGCCATTAGCCGAAGGGCATTAGCCCCGGTTTTTATACCGAGATGTGCAAAAACCGCGGCTAACGCCGTGCGGCTGATGTGGGGCGATTTCCTCAGCCCCAAAAATACTGCGAGCGATGTTATGTGAAAAGGCCGATCGTTCGCGTTCGGTCAGAGGAAAGTTCAAAGGCCAGCGAAGGACGCATGCCAGCAGAGAAGTTCCAGTTCTGACGAAATAGTTTATAATTTCTTCTAGAGCGTTCATGTGTGTCTCGTGGGAAAGCTGCTTATAATCTTGAATTCAATGATAAAAAACAACCAAACCTGGAATCAAAATCTTCTTGCCTCTTGACAAACTTCAAGACAGTCGCTGACCCCTTTAGTGTCCACAAACAGGGCAGATAACGGTCTATTTTTCTTTAACTTGTTCCATTTGTTTCATTATCTCACCCCCTCAGTGGTGAAGGAATCTCAAAGTACCGATGCCTCGCTGGACACATTGAACAAGCCGGCTCAACCACTAAGTAACCCTTATAGCTACAGGTTTTGCAAACTTCAGAAAGCATTATGTATCCATCAAATGCTGAGTCTTTCGTTCCAACGCCATTGCATTGACGTTCTCTTATGGGAACGTGTACACTGAATTCATCTTCGGGGCCGGGTTTCTGTCTTTGAAGTGAAATCCCCTTGAATTGACCGGTGATAGACAGAATTAATTCTGCCTATCACATAGTTAGCCAAGAAATAGAAACAATATGGACCGTGCCACAATAACCGCGAAGCAGCGCGACGCTATTCTCAGCCTAGAGGAGGATCATTTCGGCGATCTCAAGGCCAAGGAAATCGCACCAGCCAAGTTGACGCGTTCCGTCTCAGCTTTCGCGAACTCGAGCGGAGGCGATATATACATTGGCGTAGACGAGATCAACAAACGAACGAAGAAGCGCAAATGGCGAGGTTTCACCGATGTAGAAGAGGCCAATGCTCACCTGCAAGTGATCGAGAACATGGCTCCGTTAGCGAATCACTATATTGCGACTTTTCTCGAAATAGAGGATGAAACTGGACTAGTGCTCCAAGTTCAAGTTCAGAAGACTAAGGACATTCTCGAATCATCCAACGGCACCCCTTATGTCAGAAAGAGCGCTCAGAACCTACCAGTCGAATCGGAGGAGGCGCTGGCGCAACTGAAGCTAGACAAGGGGCTAAGTACTTTTGAAGACGATACGGTAAACACCGATGTGGCTGATGTTACCAACTCTGCTCCAATAATTGAGTTCTTGATCAATGTGATTCCGACCGCAGAACCGGAGGTGTGGCTGAGAAAACAAAAACTCATTGTCAATGGTCTGCCTACGGTCGCAGCTGTTCTGCTCTTCGCCGAAGAACCCCAAGCAATCCTTCCAAAGAGGTCTGGGATAAAAATATTTAGATACAAAACGAAAGAGGACGAGGGGGATCGTGATACACTCGCATTTGATCCTCTTACAATTGAAGGGCCACTCTACGATCTCATTTATTCCGCCGTTGAGAAGACCAAAGAACTGGTTGAGGACATCAAGAAAATGGGTGCAACAGGTCTCGAAGAGGTCGAATATCCCGAAGAGACCCTGCATGAAATTCTGACCAATGCGATCCTGCACAGAGACTACAGTATTGCGACCGACACTCAGATTCGTATCTTCGACAATCGCATCGAGATCCAAAGTCCAGGACGACTACCCGGACACATTACTGTCTCCAATATCCTTGAACAGCAGTTTGCACGGAATCCGAAGCTCGTAAGACTGATCAATAAGTTTCCAAACCCACCGAACAAAGATGTCGGAGAGGGCTTGAATACAGCGTTCAACGCGATGAGAAAGTTGCGTTTGAAAGACCCTGAAATCATTGATCAGGAGAACAACGTGTTAGTCCACATCCGTCATCAAAGCCTGGCTTCCCCCGAAGAAACGGTGGTAGAATACTTGGAAAACAATGACGAAATCACCAATCGAGTTGCCCGCGAGATCACCGGCATCAAATCAGAGAACACCATGAAGAACGTGTTCATTCGGCTTAATAAGAAGGACGAGATTGAGCCGGTGCCGGGTAAGTCCGGCTTTCGGTCGGCATGGCAAAAAAAGCGCTAACAAGACGTCGATCCTAACGACTGACCCGCTGCGAGTCGAAGGCTTTATGACCATTCAACCATTAACCCAGAAGTCGGAGACTAAAAGGGGTCAAGTCTCATTACTATCTTTCTTTGGCAAATAAGTGAGCGTCGTCTTGAGTAAAACCTCGGACACGAGTCATTCCAGATATCTCGCCCGATTGCTCCCAACGGTATACCGTACCAAATTCCGCCAAGCGAAGTGGAAGGTCGCGGTAAGAACGCATTTGTGAGGCATAGAGTTTGATGTGGTGTGGGCAATTCATCGGTTTGAGCATATATCCATCGATGTCTCCACTCTTCATCAAGTTCGAAAGTTCACCACAGGTACATCCTTCATCAGCAAGTTTGTTCATCAATTCACGCTCGACAAGCGGCGGGTATTGTGAATCTTGGTAATAGGGGAAGTGGCCTGAAGTGCGGTATAAATCAAGTTTTCCAACATGGGGTGTAAAGACTTGAGAATAGCCTTGGCGGCGTAAATGGAAAGAAAT